>DASZOW010000145.1:0-3671 GCA_035550615.1 Puia sp. | reverse complement strand
TCGGCGCCGCGATGCTGGGATGGTATGCCACGGAGACGTTCTCCCTGGAACAGGCTACCGCGCTGGTTTCCGTCGTAGCCACGTATGACCCCAACCCTGCGCTTGCCGGCGTCTATCAGCGCAATTTTCGCATTTTTTCCGAGCTGTACGGCCGGCTAAAGGACCTGATGCAGGAGAGCTTTACCGACCTTTGACCAGATCTCTCGGCAGGATACCGAACTCTTTACGGAAGGCCTTGGCAAAATGGCTGAGATTGGAGAAACCGATCTCGCTGCCGGCTTGCTTGATGCTGCACTGTCCCGTGATCAGCAGGTCCTTGGCACGTTGTAACCGGCTTTTGTTATAATAGTCGTACAGCGTGTGGCCATAGACCTGCTTGAAGAGGTTTTTGAGCTTGCTCGTACTCATGAATACTTCCTGGGCCAATGATTCAAGGGATGGGAAGCCCTCCAGCCGGCCGCTGAGGATCTGCTCCACATGCTGCATACTTTCCAGGTCATTCTTTTTAACCGTCCGGGGAAGGGCGGCCTGTTCCTGACGCAGGAAGGAGTGCAGAAATTTTTCGACGAGGTGCATGATACCCGAAAGCATCCGGATCGGATTCAGCGGATCGTTGTCTTTAAGCTCGAAGATCTCCTTGAGCATGGTCCGGTGGGAGAGATTGATGAATAGCGGATGTTCGCTGATGCTGTTCTCGCGGGCAAAGCCGGACAGCTTATCATAGATCTCAGCGGGCAAATATTGCCGGGCCAGTTCGTAGGAGCAAAAGATCAGGAGCCTTCTTACATTGCTGCCTGCGGAGATGCGCAGATACGCGGAGTCCTGTGCATTGGTGAGAAAGATATCGTTACGGAATGGCCGTTTGTCGGCGACGATATGCTGGTGATGACCTACGAGCAGCTCCTTCTGGACTTCCACGAGATTGAAGGTGATGACGAAACCCGGGACACCGGATTGCCGATGGAACTCAAGATCGGTATCCAGCTTGAAATTCATGACGGCATAGGATAAATGAGCGTTGACATTGCGGGCATGAATCGTTCCGGAACCGAGGTGCGAGGGGATGGCGAGTACGTGTTCGTCGACAGCGGTATTCAGCTGAAGCGCGAGACCCGACATCCATTTCTCAAAGTTTTCCAATTGAAAAGAATACATTACCATGTTCACACTTTTTTTGGCACTTTAGGTTAAATTAATATAGCTCAAAGTCTCTCAATGGCATCAGTCGCGGTGTGGGAAAGGGGGAGGGGAACCAGGCGCGCAAAAGTAAACTGCAAAATTAGGATAAATATCGGCTTATACTGGCTGCACAAAGCCTATAAATAGCTGTAAAGGCTATTTAACAAAACTTTCAGGAGTGGGGCGGTGCAGATCTCTGTTATCGATTCTTAAGAATTTCCTTAGGAAGTACGCCAAACTCCTTCCGAAACGCCTTGGCGAAGTTGCTTAGATTTGAGAATCCGATATTTATGCCGACTTGTTTTACCGAATAATTGCCGGTTTTCAGCATTTCTCTCGCCTGTTCCAGCCGGTTGCGGTTATAAAATTCATAGAGTTTCATTCCATAGATCTGTTTGAAGCGTGTCTTGAGCTTTGTAGAGCTCATCATGGCTGTACGCGAGAGCGAATCGATGGAAGGAAATTTGCTGAGCTGGTTGTCGGTGAGGATCTGCACGATTCCGCGAAGCGCTTCGAGATCTTTTTCTTTTTCTTTGACCCAGGACTTGCCGTCGGGTAGTGGGAAATTGGCCTTGGTAAAAAAGGATTGAAGATATTTTTCCGTGAGGAGCTGGATGCGGTTGTGTAAGAGCAGACGCAACAGTGGGGAGCTGTCATCGGCGTTATGGATATCTTCCAGCACCCACTGGTATTCAAAGCCTACCGCCTCACAGCAGCCCGGGGATGGCGGGTTATGCGCATATCGGAACAGACTGTGCAGGATATCTTTGCGAATATGCCGCCGGAGAAAGTTATCGGGAAAAAAAAGCCCGACGCGTTTGACATAGGTATTACGCGCAAAAGACCATTCTTCATCCCGATCGTTGGACGTCAGGGCGGGCGAGGGATCGAAAAAAAGGCTCAGACCCGGCGGCGTAGAGGCATGGCGGAAGAGGACGAGATCGTCGTTCAATGAAAAGTCCATGACGACGTAGGAATAGCCTTCGGGAGCACGTACGGCATGGATGAACCCCTGGCCGAGATCTGCCGGAAATTCCAGTTTTCCCCGGGTTACCGGGAGCTTGAGCAGGTTGCTGAAATCAATCAGCCAATGACGGAAATCCTCGAGTTGATAGGAAAATCTGATCATAGAGTAAAATAGCAAACGAAAAGGCTTCGGTCGTTTTTCGGGATGCACAGTTGTTCGCTACTGACAAAATTCCCTTTTTTAGGGACAAATTGGGGTGTCCTGCGTCCATGACGCAGTGCAGGGGCGAAAAATGCGCGCATTTAGACAGGACCCGTTTTTTGACGTAGGGGCGGGCTATTTCAGCGTATTCTTGATCTCCTGGAGTTTGAGCAGGGCCTCGACGGGGGTAAGGCGGTTGATATCAGTGTCTTCGAGCAGCCGGCGGATGCGGTGAAAGGTCTCGGTATGAGCGTCGAAGATAGACAGCTGCATCTTGGGTGGCGGCGCTTTTTTAAGCGAGTCGGCAATGGGAGCGCCGACGTGTTTGTTCTCGAGCTCGTGCAGCAGCTCTTCGGCGCGTTGTACCAGGGAGGGCGGCATGCCGGCCATTTTTGCCACGTGGATGCCGAAGCTGTGGGTACTGCCGCCGGGCGCCAGTTTGCGCAGGAAGATGACCTTGTTACCGACCTCCTTGTTCGTGATATGGTAATTACGGATGCGGGGCAGCTTGTCTTCCAGTTCGTTGAGCTCGTGATAGTGGGTGGCGAAAAGCGTTTTGGGAGCGAAGGACGAATTGTGGAGATATTCGGCGATGCTCCAGGCTATGGAAATGCCGTCATAGGTGCTTGTGCCGCGGCCGATCTCGTCGAGGAGGATCAGGCTGCCGGGGGTGATATTGTTGATGATGCTGGCCGTTTCGTTCATTTCCACCATAAAGGTCGATTCGCCGGCGCTGAGGTTGTCGGAGGCGCCGACGCGGGTAAAGATCTTATCGGTTAGCGGGATATGGGCCGTGTCGCAGGGAACGAAGCTGCCCATGTGCGCCATGACGGTGATCAGGGCCGTCTGTCGCAGCAGCGCGCTTTTACCGCTCATATTGGGTCCGGTGAGGATGATGATCTGCTGGGTAGCGGGGTCCAGCAGGACGTCGTTGGGGATATAGGCTTCGCCGGCGGGCAGGCCGCGCTCGATCACCGGGTGGCGGCTGGCCTTGAGGTCCAGTTCCTGGCCGGGGTGTATCTGCGGTTTCTTGTAATTATACTGGACGGCGTTGGCGGCAAAACAGAGCAGGCAGTCGAAGCTGGCCAGGACCTGGCCGTTGGTCTGCATGGGGACGATCGACGTCTGCAGCGCTAACAGGAGGTTTTCATACAGCTCGAGTTCCAGCGCAAAGATCTTTTCTTCGGCGCCGGTGATCTGTTCTTCATATTCCTTGAGTTCCGGGGTGATATAGCGTTCCGCGTTGGCGAGCGTTTGTTTTCGCATCCATTCCGCGGGGACGCGGGATTTGTGCGTGTTGGTGACTTCGAGATAATAGCCGAAG
>DASZOW010000144.1:0-4021 GCA_035550615.1 Puia sp. | reverse complement strand
CATTATTGAAGAATTTTCTTTTGAAGACCGGCGCAACATCGTAGTTGTTGTAAACGTTCAAAAAATTCCCGACCGCATCGAACCCCATAATATTGAACGTAAAATAGATCACCTGGTTCTTCACAAGCCAGGTGTCGCCTTTCACCGGTGAATGAATTTGTTTTATCTCGAGCGTATCCAATATCTGCAGCTGCGATTCCCTGACCAGTCGCAAATCCAGGCTATAGATTCGCCAGCTCCCCTCCATGATGTCGATCTTCCCGGCAAAAACGGGCTCGAACTTCCGCCGCGGGATCACCTCTATCTCATTGATCTCCTGCCCGTCGACAAAATAGCTGCCGAGGAATTTATACCGGTAAAAGTTAAGCGCCCCATCAGCTATCGGCGAGACAAAACCGCGCATCCCCATCCCATCGCCCAACGCATTCACATTATTGCTATAGAAATTGATGAACGTAGGGATCGTAAATCCGAATCCATTGCTCCCGCTCTCACGTCCCGACAACACCTCCAGCTTGAACTTGTTGGGCCGTTTATACGCGACCTTTGTCAACGACTCGGAGAGATAGATGATGCCCTTGCCCGCGGAATCGACGCCCAGGTCCTTTTTATCTTGTTCCTGTATCTTCTGGCCAAAGATCTTTTTCGGCAGGCTCCGGGTCCTGATCAGGGTCTTGATATATGCTTCACACGTAAACGAATCCAGGGGATCCTCATAGTCGCGCCGCTTCTTGATGGCATGCCGGATGATGGCGTAAGCCGGATCTTCGCCACCGGGCCGCACGACGACCGCCGCCATGGAAAGCTGTTGCGGCGAAAGCTGGAAATCCACCGCCAGGGCCTCGGCGCCCACCGTAACCCGCTTTTCCTGCCGCCCATACCCTACATATTGACAGACGATCGTATATTGTCCGGGCGACAGCTCTATGCTGTAATGCCCGTCGGCGCCGGCCGTGACGCCTCTCGTAGTGCCTTTCACCAGGATGGAAGCATATGCCAGCGCATTCCCTTTTTCATCCCGGACGGTACCCGTCAAACGCGTCGCTCCTGCCCATTCCGAACAGCAGACAATCATCAGCAACCACAGAACGCGCCACATACGAGGTCAATTGAATTTTTGGGGAATCGGCCGCTTATAGACAAAGGCCGCCGTCAGCGAGCCGCCTCCGCCTACCAGCGCACCCACCAGGCCGGTGACCAGCAACAGTAAGGTCGAAGACTCGTGAAACGGCAGAACACCCGCCACCCGGGTACTCAGAATGTGGTCATTGGCCACATCGATCGCCAACGCCATTCCGCCCCACAATAAAAAAAGCGCGAGAAATCCGGCAAAGAACGCCGCCAGCGGCCGCTGCGGGATCAGGGCGCTTACCAGGAACGCCGCCACGGCGATCGTCCACCAGGGAAGAAAAAGCCCGCCGATAAAGCTCAGCAAGGCGATGAGAACCGTCGTCGCAATAAATTTACCTGCCATATCTGAATTAGTTTTAACGCTTGTTAGCTGCCCGAGAAATGCATCACCCATTTGACATGCTGGTTCCTGGCATCTTCAGGCCTCATCACCCATAAGGTATTGTATTTACCCGCCGCCCATTTGTCGACAAAAGTATCGTAATAAGGACTACCCGGATTGCCGCTCTCGCCACCCGGATAGATGCCGTATGCTTCGATGGGAGTCGTCAGATGGACGATCATCCGCCAGCTGGGCCCATGCAGCGGTTTGGCGGCATTGATGCAATGCACCCCGCCGCCGATCGGCAGATGCGGCCGGCTCAACGCGGCAAAACGCAGATTGTGCCGCACCCAGGTATCCTTGTTGGCAGCCCACGTCAGCCGGTCCTGCGAACTCGCAGCGTCCATGTCGGCCATCGTCTGGATAAAAGCAGCCGTCACCACCTGCGGCAGCGTTTCCTTCTGCGGGGTATTCACATTGTCGATGAACATATACGCGGTATCCCGCAACAATGCCTCCAGCAACGTGCTCTCGAACGGACGCTTGAGCGGCAGATTCGTCTTGCTGAATTCATCGTCATAGATGTCCTTGCTCAGATGGTTCCACCAATAGTTGAAGATCACCGGCCCCTCCTCGTTAGGATCGTCCCTGAGATTCCATTCCTTGAAGATCTTCAGATAGGCCCGCGCCTGGTCGGAAAGCCGGATATCCTGGATATTGCGCAGCAGCATCGGCCGGGCCATCTCGGCAAACACATCGTAATTATCCGTTTGCAGCGACATCATATCCGCCGCTGTGATGCTGTTGATATTGTTCAGCCGCCGGTTGATATACAAACCGCGATAGGGCGGGAAATCGATGCCCAGGTAATAAGGATAGCTCGTATCCGCCGGCAGCTGGTTGGCGCTGCTCACAAATCCCCGGTTGTCATCGCTGACGAGCATGTAAGGATTCTCGTCCATCGGGATGCTATCCTCCTGCCACATATACGAGCTGTCATATCCCGGCATCACAAAACGGCCCTGCTCCTTCCACTTCGCCGGGAAAGCGCCCTGCTGCCACAACGCCACCTCGCCCTCCTTGTCGGCAAACGCAAAATTCTGCCCCGGGCTCTGGAAGGTCTTGATCGCCTCCTTGTAATCCGAATAATTTTGCATCTGCTGGAACTTCCGGAAGGTCCGCAACTCATTCGACGGATGCGCCGGCTTCCAGCATACGGCATAGCTGCGCGAGCTCTCCTCGTCGGAAAAACCGGTATACGTCGGATCGAACATCACCGGGCCAAAGACCGTCGTGGCCACCGTATCGTAATAAGGCGCGGCGCCCTTGATCAGGATCGTGTCGATCCGCTGCACAGCGGTTTTCCAATGGCCGTTGAACCAGTATTCCTTTCGTGCCTCATCCTTGAACTTGATCGCATAATAGTCGCGTACATCGCGCTCGGAATTCGTGATACCCCAGGCGCAGTTGTCGTTGAAGCCGATGATCACATACGGCGCTCCGGGAAAACTGACGCCATAGACATTATAGTCCGGGGTATGGATCTGCATCTGGTACCAAATGCTGGGAAGCGTCAGGCTCAGATGCGGGTCGTTGCACAGGATCGGCTTCCCGCTCAGCGTCTTGCGGCCGCTTACCGCCCAGTTATTGCTCCCGTTATCCGGATCCGGGGCGCTCTCCCTGTCGGTCACCGTCAACGTACTGTTGAGGTAAAGGCTGTCCACCGTGGCAGGGATCTTTGGAAGGAACCGCGCCGGTGAAAATTTCGTACCCTTCGGGATCACCGGATCTACGCTGTCCTGCGTCTCGGGATACAGCTGCGCAAACTGCTCCTTGCTGAAAAAAGCCTTCGCATTGGTCATCTGAAAATCGTTGTCATGCCCCGCCAGGTCGTATGCCATGTACTTCACAAAAAGCATCGTCTTGAGATCCGTCCACGGCTCGGGAGCATAGTTGAGCAGTTTGTATTCCAGCGGAAGCTCGCTGGCTTTGAGCTCGCTGATATAGGCATTGACGCCGGCCGTGTAAGCATCGCAATCCGCCTTCTCCTCCGCATCCTGTTCCATCGCTTCCAGGGCCGCCTTCGCCGCCGTCACCATGCCCAGCCGCCGCATGCCCCGGTCATATTTCACAAAAGCATTGTCCGGCCCCGCTCCCAATACCTCGCTGATCCGCCCCGACGCGGCAAACGTCTGGAACTCCATCTGCCAGAGCCGGAACCGCGCATGCAGATAGCCCTGAATATAGCAGGCGTCCGTCCTGCTGGCGGCAAATACGTGCGGGATCAGGTTCTCATCGATAAAGACCTCCCCCTTTCCCTTCAGCCCCGGCAGTTTTACCTGCCCGCCAAAATCCTCGTCGATCGGCTCCGCATTCTGCCAGAACCCATGTTGCGGACTGAAAAACTGCCCCATACCAGGCGTCTGCCCCCACGGTCTGTTAAGACAATACACCAACCCCACAGTAATAAATAACGAAAGAAGAAAGGGAAGAACTCTCATACCGGTACATTGGTTTTTGCGCGGCTAAAAATAGGGTATTTTTCTAAATTCCCCGGCAGGCCCCGCC
>DASZOW010000143.1:0-4906 GCA_035550615.1 Puia sp. | reverse complement strand
TCCAATACATTTTTGATTTTCTAAGGGGAGATAAGGCGGATGTCAGGCATTGAGGATGGTTCGATGGTTGGAACAGCAAATTTAAACATTATTTCCGCAAACGTTACCGGTAATCGACTGCGGGCGAAGAATTGGGTAAGTTTCAAAAATATTTTCATGAAATCGATCTGAATAGATCAACCATACAAATGCAACCGATGTAAATTAATTCTTTTGAAAATTATTTGCTTCGATGATAGAGGATATCTTATGCAAACGTTACCGATAACGTATGAAAAATCAACATGGGTTCGGCGCCCCGCCGGCTCGTTGGCCCGCTTGTGAAAGCTCGTTACTTTTAGCCCGCAATCTTTTAATTTATTACAGGTTACCCATAACGAATGCACATGGCCGAAGAAGTAGCAAGCGCTTCCATACCCTCGCAAAACAATTTATTTACTCTTAACGGAAAAACGATCTTAGTCACCGGCGGTGGCTCAGGTCTCGGTTTGGCGATCACCCGGGCAGTCGTCCAGGCAGGCGCCAAGGTCATCATCACCGGCCGCAGGGCGGACGTTCTGGAAAATACCTGCCGGGAACTTGGCAAAAAAGTCCGCTATCGCGTCTTTGACCTGGCGAAGCTGGAAGCGATACCTAAATTTGTCGAAGAGATCGAAACAACGGAAGGCGCCATCGACGTCCTCGTCAACAACGCCGGCGTCAATATGAAAAAGGACATCCTCGATGTCACGGATGAGGAGTTCGAGACCGTTATCCGGATCAACCAGACCGCCGTCTTCTCTCTTTCCCGCGAAATAGCCCGCAGGATGGAGAAACGAAAAAAGGGGAACATCATTATGATCAGCTCGATGGCCGCGAAATACGGCATTCCCCGGGTGACCGCCTATACGGCGGCCAAATCGGCGGTGGAAGGCATGACGCGCAGCATGGCGGTAGATCTCAGTCCCCGGGGCATCCGGGTGAACTGTATCGCTCCCGGCTTTATCGAAACGGCCATGTCCGCCAAAGCGCTGAACAATGACCCTGAACGGAAGAACAAGGTGCTTTCCCGGACCCCGATGGGTTATCTTGGCGTGCCGGAAGATGTAGGGCTTGCGGCGGTATATCTCGCTTCGGACGCCGCCCGCTATGTCACCGGCGCCATCCTCCCCGTGGACGGAGGCAATTCTATTGGCTTTTAACTATCAGGATATCAGTAGCCATGCGGCCGATGCCGCGTGTTCATTATATATAACGGCTTTTTATTTGCCATATTAAAAACAAGTCATGCATACGTCTAACCGATTGCCAAGGCTCTTACTATTTTTCTTTCCCCTGCTATTGCCCGTAGCGCTGTTCGCCCAGGGCATCACCGTCAAAGGCACCGTCCGTGATCAAACCAAAGACGAACCGCTCGCCGGCGTCACGGTACAGGTAAAGGGAAGCACCACAGCCACCATGACCGACAGTCTCGGTCGTTATGTGATCACTGTTCCGAACCGGAAAGCCATTCTCACCTTCAATTATGTCGGCTATGTGGCCCAGGACCAGGCTGTCCCAAAAGCCGGGTCGATGGAGATCACCCTAACCCCCAGCACCGCCAGTTTGAACGAGGTAGTCGTCGTAGGTTATGGTACTCAGAAAAGACGGGATATCACTGGTTCGGTGGTGTCGCTGGATCGTCAACGGCTGGAAGACATGCCGAATACGAATTTCGCGCAGGCCCTCGAAGGGTCCCTGCCCGGGGTCAGCGTCACGACGGCCGGCGGCGGCGCCGAAGGCGAGAATGTAAACATCCTCATCCGCGGACAAAAATCCATTACTGCCCATACCGACCCCTTAGTCATCCTCGACGGCATACCGTATAACGGCAGCATCTCCGATATCAACCCAACGGACATTGCTTCCACGGAGATCCTCAAAGACGCTTCCGCCGCTGCCATTTATGGTGCACGCGCCAGCAACGGGGTCATCCTCGTAACGACAAAGCGCGGCAGCAACGGCAAACCGGTCATCAGCTACGACGGATATGCCGCCGAGGAAAAGATTGCCAACCTACCCAAGATCCTAACCCCGGAACAGTTCTACCAGTTCAAGGTCACCCGCGAAGGCCCTACCTCTGTAACGACATCCGAGCAGGCCGTATACGATTCGAAAAACTTTCCCAATTGGTTAAAGCTCGCCACCCAAACCGGGCTAAAACAACAGCATGGTCTGAGCATACGCGGCGGTAACACCACTACGAAATACTTTGCTTCGGTGAATTACCTGGATACCAAAGGCGTTGCGGTAAACGATCGCTTCAAACGGTTGACGACCCGGATCAACCTGGAAGCCAATCTAACCAAGTGGCTCACCTATGGCACCAATACCCAATTGGGTTATGACAACCGGAGCGGCCTCCCCGCCACGTTCAGCGGTGAAAACGGCGCCTATTTCTTCAACCCGCTGACGACCGCCTATGACTCTACCGGCAACCTATCCATCTATCCCTGGCCCCAGGATGTCCATTTCGCCAATCCGCTGGCGCCGACCCTGGCCACCAATTCTGATAATGCCTACCAGGTATTCACCGCCAACTATCTGCTCATCAAGTTTCCATTCGTCCCTGGCCTCTCCTATCGGTTCAACACGGGTTTTGAGTACGACGCACGCCGGGCGAGCACCTACTATGGCAGGAATACTGCCGACGGCCTCGCCAACAACGGCGATCTATCTCAGAGCAATAGCAACATCAACAATACGACCATTGAGAATATCCTGACGTACGACCGGACCTTTGGGAAACATGCGATCAACTTCACGGGTCTCTATAGCTATGAAAAAGACCTGACTACCAAGGATGCGTTGGACGCACAGCAATTCCCCAGCGACGCGCTAACCGCTTATCAGCCCGATGTGGCGTTGGCCGTGAAGCCAACGTCCTCTTATGCCAAACATACGCTCATCTCGCAGATGTACCGCCTGAACTATAGCTACGACAGCCGCTATCTGCTGACGGTTACGGGACGCCGCGATGGCTCTTCCGTGTTTGGCGCCAACAATAAATTCGCCTTCTTTCCCTCCGTAGCGCTCGGCTGGAATATCACCAACGAAAAATTCATGGAGAACAATACCCTGTTCAGCAACCTGAAACTGCGGCTGTCTTATGGCAGTAATGGCAACGAGGCGGTCCTGCCCTATTCGACGCTTGCGCAGCTGACTGCCCGCAACTATATCGACAACGGCCTGACCGCCCCCGGTTATGTTCCGCAAACTCTGGACAACCCCGACCTCCGTTGGGAAACCACCAATTCGGCCAATGTAGGCATCGACTTCGGCCTGCTCAAGGGCCGCATACAGGGTAGCCTCGACGTCTACCATACCAAGACCCACGATCTCCTCCTCGCCCGCCAGATCTCGCCGGTACAGGGTATCAGCAGCATAACACAAAATATCGGCAAGACCGAGAACCAGGGGATCGAGCTGTCGGTAGGGGCCGTGGCGGTACAACAGAAGGACTTCACCTGGTCGCTTAACGGCAATATCGCCCTGAACCGGAACAAGATCCTCGAACTCTATGGCGATGGCAAGAACGATACGCTCAACAACTGGTATATAGGCCATCCGATCAATTCGGATCTGGGTTATGTCTTCGGCGGTGTCTGGCAGCTCAACGACGATACCCTGCACGGTCCCCAGGGCCCTGTACATCCAGGCCAGGCAAAGATCAAGGACATCAATCACGACGGCGTCATCAACTCCTATGACCGCACGATCATCGGCAACCACCAGCCCAGCTTTACCTGGGGTCTGGGCAATACGTTTAAGTATAAAGCCATCAGCCTCTATGTATTCGTCCAGGGCGTCGAAGGCACAAGCCAGGCCAACTACCTGCTGAGCGAAGGCGGTGTTCAGGCCGGTGTCCGGCACAATACGGTGGTCAAGGACTGGTGGACGCCCACGAATCCGACCAACACCTATTGGATCAATAGCATCAGCTCCAACCCCTTGGATGTCCATATCGTGCAGAGCGATGCCTATGTCCGGGTCAAGGACATGATGCTGTCCTATGACTTCTCCCACCTGGTTTCCGGATCGGGCGTAAGCCGGCTCAGACTGTACGTGGAAGCACGCAATCTCTTCACGTTCACGAAATGGACCGGGCTCGATCCCGAGTTCGCCAGCGCACAGACCGAAATGCCGCTGCAGAAGGAATATCTCGTCGGTCTGAATGTCAGCTTTTAACCAAATATTTCACTTTTCAAACGATAGTTATGACTTGCTATAAAAAACTCATTATTCCGGTCCTCGGTCTCTCGCTGCTCGCGGGCTGCTCCAAAAAAGAGCTGAATGAAGATTCCCGCGGCGTACTCACCGCTGATCTGCTGTTCGCGAATCCCGCCGGCTTTCAAAACGCTCTTAACGGCCTCTATGACGAAGTGAGGCGATATCGTTCGGGCGAGACCTACGGCAATATCAATAACATCATGAGCGAGCAGACCGACATCGGCGTCGACGATGCCTATGGCAACTGGCGGGATCCTTCCGTCGACCCCTTTAATCTGTGGGGCATCATCAACGCTCCGTCCTATGTACATTATAACTATGTGTGGAGCTGGCTATACGAGACCATCAACGTGGCCAATACGATCATCAACCGCGCGGACGAGGCAAAGCTTAGCTGGACAGCGGACCAAAAGGACAATATTGTCGCGCAGGCCCGGCTGATCCGCGCCTGGTGTTACCGGCATCTCACCTATCTATGGGGCGATGTTCCGCTGACGCTCACCGAATCCACCGGCGCCAATATCAAGACGGACTGGCAGCGGATGCCAAAGGCCCAGGTCTGGGCCGCCATGCGTGACGACCTGCTAGTTGCCGAACAGCATCTGCCGGTAACGTCGGCGGACGACGCCCAGCTACTCCAGGGCGCGGCTTCCCACTA
>DASZOW010000142.1:0-2034 GCA_035550615.1 Puia sp. | reverse complement strand
GATGTCCGTTCTTGTCTTCGAAGATGCTATGGACGGGGTTGCCGACATTATAGGTATGATGAAAGCGCCCCTCGCGGTCGATCTCCACAAGCTGGTTGAGATTGCCGCCCCAGAGCGTACCACGGCTGTCTTCCATTAGTGTAAACAAATCGGAGAGCCCCGTATCGAATACGACAAATTTGTCTGCCGCAGGGTCATACCGGTAGAGCGCACCCATGAGGCTGACCTGGCGCAGCGTAGTCGCCCAGACGCCGCCGCGCTGATCCGTATAGATCATCCAGACCCAGTTGCTCTCCTGGCCGCCGGCCGTCTTGTTACAAAAATAATGTCTGCACCGGCCGGTAACCGGGTCGATACGATCGATGCCCTGCGACTGCGCGGCTACCCAGATCTGTCCCCGGCGGTCCTTGCACATATTGATGATTCGGGCGCCATCGAGGAGCAGGTTGCGGGTATAGCGTTCTTTTTTCCGGTCGTAGATGAGGAGGCCGTTCCCTTCCGTCCCGATCCAAAGACTGCTATCGGCCATCTCGACAAAGGAGGTGACGAAATCGGCGGGGTTGCCGGCAATGCCCGGAAGGTTACTATGCGTATGAAACCGGCTGCGTTCCGGATCGGCGATGCCGAGTCCCCCTTTGGCCGTGGCGATCCAGAGACTGCCGGATTCATCGGGATACAGGTCATAGATCGTACCATATTGCAGGTTGCCGGTGCTGTCCGCCAGGGGTTCGGGCAGAAGCCTGCCGGCCTTTGTATCCCAGGTCAGGACGCGGCCGTTCAGGGTGGCTAGCAGGAGGTCCCCGTTATGATCTTTTTTCAATGCCCAGATCTCGTCCGGCGTATTACCGCCGCCGGGGAATTGCCATATGCGGGTATAGGTATTCGTTTGGGCGTCGTAACGATATAGCGTATTGCCGTCGCCGGTCCACAACGCGGAACCGATGCTTTCGAGCGATCCCGCCATCGGCAGCAGGGCGTTGACGAGATGCAGACGGTTGGTTTTCGGATCGAGGAGGCAGAGTCCTTGTTTCTGGACCTGCACCCAGATGCGATGCTCGGCGTCGATCTGGACGGCCCGGATCCCATATCGGTAGGTGACAGCCCCCGCGCTCCCCGCGATCGGCCCGCTGCCCGCGACCGGCCTGCTCCCCGCGGCTTTGCCCTGCTCCGAACCCGCGATCTCCAACGGCACCTGCGTAGCGGCAGTATCGCCGGGCCGATGCAACAGCAGCCCCTGGTTCTCGGTGCCGATCAGGATATTGCCACGACCATCGCCCACCAGCTGCTTGATAACGCTGGTCAGCGGACGCATGCGGTGATCTTCGGCGGCGACCCAGGACACCACGGCGAATCGACCGTTAAGACGATCATACGTATTCAGTCCCTGGCGCGTACCGATCCAAAGCCTGCCCGCACTATCTTCATAGATGGTTTGGATATAGTTGCTGATCAGGGAATTCGAATCGTTGAATTGATGGCGGAAAACCGTAAAGGTATTGCCGTCATAACGGTTGAGCCCATCACGCGTGCCAAACCACATAAAGCCGTTATGATCTTTGTAGATACAGCGGACGGTATTGTTGGACAGCCCTTGCTGGATGTCGAGGAAGACGATAGGTACATGCGAAAGCCGTTGGGTAGACGCTACGCCGGCAAGCAGAAGACAGACAAAGAATATCGTATAACGCTTTAGCATCGGGGACGCTATTTTATTTTATGGCCGCAGCTTTTGCACCTCGCTTGGTCCTGGGCGCCGCAGCTGTCACGGCCACGGCTTTGGCGCCCCGCGCATTTTTCCCCGGCGCGGCTTTTTTCCCGCCTCCCCGCAGGGCCATCGACGACTGTCGTATCACAAGAGACACCGGCAGGATGGCGGTCTCATGGCCGCGCCGTCCGGCTTTTTTTGGCTTCTCATTGATCTGGCTGCTCAACATGCGCACAAGAGCGGCGCAAAGCTCGTCGATAGGCTGCGCCACGGCGGTGATGGAGGGACTATGCGCCCGCAAAAAATTATTATCGTCGAACACGACCATG
>DASZOW010000141.1:0-5930 GCA_035550615.1 Puia sp. | reverse complement strand
TGACCTCGCCTTCCGTGATGCTGGCATCGCCGAGCGAACACAGGACCAGCGCGCTTTCATTCGATTCCGACGCGCCGATCTGTTGCAGATAGCGAAGCCCCTGGGCCAGCCCGGTGGAGGGTATCGCCTGCATGCCGGTGGCGCTGCTTTGATGAAGCATGCGGGGACGATCTTTTCCGCGGTAGTTGGGGTGAGAATAGTATTCCCTGCCGCCCGTAAACGGATCGTCCGCCCTGGCCAGCAGTTGCAGCATCAGTTGATATGGTTCGAAGCCCAGACCGAGCAGGATGCTTTCATCCCGGTAGTAGGGACTGACCCAATCACAAGGTTGTAAGTGGAAGGCCGTAGCCAACTGGATGGCTTCATGGCCGCGGGAGGTAGAGTGAACGTATTTGCAGAGCGGGCGGTTATTTTCGTAGGTAGAAGCCATTTCCGCGGCAGTGCACATCAGCCGCCAGGCTTTAAGCAAGATATCGATAGTGATCATGGGATGAGTGACCCGCCCCGCCCATGCGGGTGGATTATTTTATTTCAACGGTGAATAAGCTATCGTCTTCGATAAAGCCTTCCAATTCGTCGCCTACCACACATTCTCCTACGCCAGCGGGTGTACCGGTGAAGACTAAGTCGCCGATGTTCACCGAGAAGTAATTGGAGATATAAGCGACTAATTTGTCGAAATTGTTGATCATGAGATTGGAGTTGCCCTGCTGCACCAATTCCTTGTTCTTGTACATGCAAAAATTGATGTCCTTCTTATTCTTGATATTTTGCAGCGGGATCCATTTGCCGATAGCGGCGGAGTTATCCCATGCCTTGGCTTTTTCCCAGGGGAGGCCTTTTTCCTTGAGTTCGGTCTGAATATCGCGTGCCGTGAAATCGACGCCTACCGTTACGGCATCGTAGTATTTGCTGGCAAATCGTTCCTGGATATATTTACCGTTCTTGGATATCCGCAGAACAAGCTCGCATTCGTAATGCAATTCGTTCGTAAACTCCGGATAATAGAACGGTGTATGGGCTTGCAGTAAAGCGCTTTTGGGCTTCATAAAAATGATAGGCTCATCCGGAACTTCATTGTTCAGTTCTTTGGCATGAGCCACATAGTTACGGCCAACACAGAATATTTTCATATTCAATCAAGGGTTTTTATGCGGAAGATACGCTCGCTGGAAAATTAGCACATCTTCCGCAATAAGTTTAATATCTGTCCTGCAGACAAGCCACCTTTGGCGGCTTAGGAAAATTAATCCAGTTTTCATTTTGGCCTGAAAAGACCCTGAGTACTTCCATAGGCATATTGAATATCAAAATACTTACTCATTACGGTTGAATGCAATATTTATGCGAAAATAAAGATTCCCCTTAATAAATCATAGTTCAAACTCCAATTTATTGTATTGGCTCATGGTTCGCTCAATCCCAATGGTAGCAAAGCTTTCAATAACTTCGACAGACTTCTGCACCTTTGCCCGGACCACGGGTAATTCACTTGCAGACCATTTTCCCAGCACGAAATCCACCTGTCTTCCTCTCGGAAAATCATTCCCGATACCGAGCCTCAATCTCGGCCAGGCATCCGTACCGAGCGACTCCTGTATACTGCGCAGACCATTGTGTCCAGCGTCGCTGCCACCGGGCCGGAGCCGCAGTTTGCTTAGCGGCAGGGCCAGGTCATCCAGAACGACAAGAATATTTCCGGCCGCGATCTTCTCCCTGTCCATCCAATATTTCACCGCACGACCACTTTCATTCATATAGGTGGTAGGCTTGATGCATACCAGGATTTGACCATGCCATTTAAGTTCCACCTTCTCGGCTAAGCGCTCGATACCGAAATGGCCATTCAAGCTTGCCGCCAGAGCATCCAGCACATCGAATCCAATGTTATGGCGGGTGCCGGCATAATCGGCGCCTATATTACCAAGGCCGGCGATCAGATACTTCCCCATATTGCGAGCCTTTCTTCCGAGCCATACGGATCGGAAGAGTGTGGCGTTAAAAATAACAAAAACCCGGTTAAACTATAACCGGGTTCCCACTAATAAAAACATTTATTTTTTGGCTGCCGCAGGTTTAGCGGCTGCAGGAGCAGCGGCGCCGGCGGCGGGTGCAGCTGCCGGTTTAGCCCCCGCTGCAGGAGCAGTAGCAGCAGCTTCTTCCTGTTTCAACTGACGGGTCAGCACTATCGAAGCGATAGGGATACGGGGAGAGTTCAGGATCTCATAATTCTCCGCCTTTACATCTTCAACCCGAACGTTGCCATTGAGCTCGAGCTCGGTGAGATCGACTTCGATATTTTCTTTCAGGTATTTGGGATAGGTCTTTATCTTCAACGCCTTCATCTTGGTGATGAGCTTACCCCCATCCTTTACGCCTTTAGCGGCGCCGGTAAATTTCAGCGGGATCGTGGCAATGACTTTTTTGTCCTCTACCAGCTCCAGGAAATCCGCGTGGATCAAGGTGTCGGAAACCTTGTCGAACTGCAGGTCCTTGAGAATACATTTGTACGAATTGCCATCCACCTTGATCTCGGCCAGCTGGAAATCCGGTGTGTATACCAGTGATTTAAACGACGCCAAAGGAGCTGAAAAATTCACCTCTTTTGCACCCCCGTAAATTACACCGGGCACTTTCTCCTCAGAGCGAAGCTGGCGGGTGGCTTGTTTGCCAATTTCGGTCCTGAGTTGTCCTTCGATTGTAATTGTCTTCATTTTTGTTTATTGTTTATGTGATGGGCCTTTGCCCGTTTTTAACTCTACTTGTTTCGCAACTGCGAGTGGATGAACAGCCCCGTGATACTTCTGTTCTCATGCGCGTTGCGAATGGCTACCGCAAACAATTCCGCCACACTCAATACTTTGATCTTCGGGCTCGGACGTTTCAACGGTATCGTATCGCACACCACCAGTTCTTCCAGTACGCTGTTTTCGACCGTCTCGTAAGCCTTCCCGCTCAGAACAGGATGCGTACACAAGGCCCTTACGCTGCGTGCCCCTTTCTCCTTGAGCAGCCCCGCCGCCTTGGCCAGCGTGCCGCCCGTGTCGCAAATATCGTCGATGAGTACGATATCCTTGTCCGTTACATCCCCGATGACAACCATACTGGCGATCTCATTGGCCCTTTTCCGATGCTTATCACAGATCACCATCTCGGCATTGAAATAGGTAGCGATCTCCCGGATACGGTTGGCGCTACCCACGTCAGGGGCCGCAAAGGTAAGGTTTTCTACCTTTAGTTGCTCAATATATGGGATAAAAATGGCAGAGCTGTCGAGGTGATCCACCGGGATGTCGAAATAGCCCTGGATCTGAGGTGCATGCAGATCCATGGTAATGACCCTGTCCGCGCCCGCAGAAACTAACATATTGGCTATCAGCTTACTACCAATGGCCACGCGAGGTTTGTCCTTACGGTCCTGTCTGGCATAGCCATAATACGGGATCACGGCTACTACCTTGTAGGCCGATGCCCGGCGGGCCGCATCGATCATCAGCAGCAATTCCAGCAGGTTTTCGGCCGGGGCGCAGGTGCTTTGCACAAGAAAGACCATGTCGCCGCGGATACTCTCATTAAAGATGGGCTGGATCTCGCCGTCGCTAAAATGTTGAATAGTGATCTTCCCTGACGGAATACCGAATTGCTGAGCAATCTTCTCAGCCAGGTATTGAGAACCCGTACCGGAAAAAATCTTGGCTAGATGCTGCATAAGTGTGTGGTGTATGTGCGGAAGATTCGATGCCAGAAAATTAGCGAATCTCCCGCAAACCGCTAATATCTGACCTATCGGTCAAAACAGCCCGAGGCCGTTTAGTGGCGCGAAGATACAGTAAGGTTATAAATTTCAAAGAGTAAGGTGGTTGGGTTTTTGGCAAAAAATCGCCCATCCTCACCGATACGTAAAAAATAAAAGGCCCGTCCCGCCCGTGAGCAGGTTCAAGCCTTGATATCTTTGAGCAATGCCCTTAGCGATTCACAGCCACCATCTGCTGTTTCGCCGTCGTGACCATGGCCGTTTTTTCGGCACCATGGGCCGCAGACTTGGCGTTAAAGGCGTAAAAAATCGAGGAGCAAACGAAAATGGAAAAGAAAAGGGCTACAATGTACATACCTGCGCAGAACAGGAAGGGCTGCCAGCCGCCGATTGCGTTAAAAGTAGTTCGGTTCATTGGATTTTAGATTAGTTTTCAGAAGAATACGGTTGCCTAACTCAGCTTATAACGGCCCACAGAAAATGATATTTCGTAAGCCTGTTTTTTTTTACAATATACCTCCTAAACAGGAAATTTGCAACAGGAGGACCACATAAATGTATACTGAAATTGCAGAATTCAAAAAAAAGGCTATAAAAGACTGGGCGCCAGACGATCGGCCCCGCGAGAAATTATACGAACACAAACCCGCCGCCCTTAGCAATGCCGAATTATTGGCCATTCTTATCAGGGAAGGCGGCAGGGGGCGAAACGCCCTGGAGGTTGCCAGACAGGTGCTGGATAACTGCGGTAATAATCTGCAGGAGCTGAATAAATATACGGTGCTCGATCTGATGAAGATCAAGGGTATCGGCAAGGCCAAAGCCATCACGATCATGGCGGCTCTGGAACTGGGCCGCAGGCGGCAGACGGAAATAGCGCCTGAGCGGCATTTTATCCGCAATAGCCGGGACAGCTCAGACTATGCGCGGCCGAAGCTGATGGACCACCGCCATGAAGTCTTCGCCGTCATGTATCTGGCACAGGCGGGCTGGGTCAAGGCCTTCGAGATCCTGAGCATCGGCGGCATCACCAGTACTACGGTCGATCTGCGGCTAATCTTCCGGCGGGCCCTGGAGGAAGGCGCCGTGAGCATCATCGTTTTTCACAATCATCCGTCCGGCAGCCTCCGGCCCAGCAGGGCGGACGAGCAGCTGACCCAAAAGCTCGATCAAGCCGCCAAGGTTATGGATATCAAATTATTAGACCATGTCATCGTGTGCAATCACGGCTATTTCAGCTTTGCGGACGAGGGGTTATTACGCTAGAACCAGGGATTGCGGGGTTAGCGCGGCCGATTCGCGTCCGGCGATCCGGGCCGGTCCGTCTAAGCCTGGGCGGTAGGTCCGCCGAAATTCAATGGCGGCTGTACTTCTTCCAGGTCCTGGATCTTGCCGTTGGCCGCTTCAAAACGGATCACATTTTCCGTAAGCGCCTTCATAAACCGTTTAGCATGCTGGGGAGTGAGGATCAGCCGTGACTTTACTTTACTTTTTGGAGTACCCGGCATGACATTCACGAAATCTATGACAAATTCCGCGTGGGAATGGGTGATGATCACCAGGTTGGCATACTGGCCTTCCGCCACTTCTTCGCTGATCTCGATGTTGAGCTGATTGCCGGGATTTTGCTGATCGGCCATGATAATGATTTGTGTAAAAATACAAAAGGACGTCTAAAAGACGCCCTTTTGTAAAAATATCGACCCTATCGACTACGAAAAATCATTTCAAAAAGAAAAGTTTTGTAGTCACGTCATCTCCGCCTATCGCCGTCGACGCCTGCTGGTAATTATCGGAATTCACATTTGTTTCCGTAACCGGATAAGTAAACCGCTGCGGGAAAGTGGATTTGGCCTTGGTCGGCACAGGGAACACAGGGTAGCCAAGTCTTCTGGTTTCTATCCACCCATCCCATGCCCTATTATAGAAGGCAATCCATGCCTGTGTTCCGATCTTTTGTTGCCAGGTACCTGCCGCCGTAGCATAGTCAACGGAAGCCTGTGCATAATAGGCATCGGCATCTGCCTGTGTTCCACCCCATTGCAGGATGGATGCTTCTACGCCGTTCTTATAAAAAGTCGCCGCCGTGCCGCCTACATTGTAACCCCTCTCTGCTGCTTCCGCCAAATAGAATTGCGTTTCGGCATAGTCCAAAAAATCCCCTCTGAAATCAGCT
>DASZOW010000140.1:0-2862 GCA_035550615.1 Puia sp. | reverse complement strand
TGTACCCCTCTTTCTGTTGCAGGATGGCATCAAAAAAATTCCACGCAAAATAACTATCCTCGCCCCGCGGATCCAGCATCTCCACCAGGAAACGCCGCGCCGGTTGATCGGTGCCGATCACATAATCCCCCTTCAGGAAATGGATCGGTTCCATATCCGTAGTCACTTTCACGGCCGTATTTTTATGGTGCTTTTCATACGCCCGCGGGTAGCTCTGGTAATCCGCAATATGATCCACCTCCACCGTCACCGTCGTATCGCGCGTGATCCGGCGCATCCGCACCCCATTCAACCCCAAAAGATCGACGACATCATGCCACCCCTGCGGGATAATATAGGCAGCAGGCACGCTGGCATAGACGTCCCCGAAAAAATAGTCATAGAACCTCACCTTCTTCTCGTACGGCTTACCGTGGTCATAGAAGATCCTCGGCAGCCCCGTCACCGCACTCGTCTTCGTCACCGCCTCATAGCCTTTGAAGTTGAGCTCATCCCACTGCGTAGTGTCTACTGTCCAGTCGAGCGCCAGCCGGCTGCTGTCCTGGTCGGCGGCAATATCATGTTTCCTCATTGCAATCAGCTCGCCCGCATGTGCCGAAGCCTGCGAGATCATCGTCCGCATCAACGCATAGGTGGACAAAACTCTGTCCTTGAAAGGCTTTAACATATGGGTCTCCGGCATGAACGCCATCGTATGCCACAGCGCCGCATAACCGCTGGAATACCGCGGCTCGTCATAAAACCCATCCCACCCGCGGTCCGGATTGCCCGTTTCGAACTCGACATACGGCGTCATCGGCCAGCCTTTCTTCTCCATGTCCGAGGTAAGCGCCGGCTGCAGCACGTCATGCAAAAAGCGGCCTAGCTCTCCGCCGAGTTTATTCCATTGCGTGCTCAGGAGCGTCATGGTGTATTGGTAGTCGGCCCCATCGCTCACATGATTGTCGATCTGGATGTCCGGGTCGACATCGTTGAAGATCTTCACAAAGCTCCTTGCGTTCCAACTGTCATTCTTCGTAAAATCCCGGTTCAGGTCCAGGTTCTGCGCATTGCCGCGGAACCCATAGCTCTCCGGGCCGTTCTGGTTGACCCGCGAAAACGAACCCCTGTTCAGCGCGCCGCCGATATTATAGAGCGGGATGACCGCCAGCGCAATATTGTCCGGCAGCTTCACCTTTCCAACCACCAGGTCGCGCAGCAGCAGCATACTCGCGTCGATGCCGTCCGGCTCCCCGGGATGGATGCCGTTGTTGATCAGGAATACGAGCTTGTGCGCCCGGTGCCAGGCCGCAGGATCGGCGACCCCGTCATTCGAAAAAAGGACCAGGTGGAGAGGATAACCCGCGTCGCTCATGCCCATCTCGCGGATCGATAGGCGGGGGGATAGCTTGTCGAGCCGCTGATAAAAAGCGATGCATTCCGCATACGTCGCCGTCTGCGTCCCGCCCGACCGCTCAAAGGGTGTTTCAACCCTCTCCGGCCGCCCCTGCCCGACGGCCACCGCGCCGGCCGCAGCCATTAAAAAGAATAAGCATATAAATTTTCTCATACCCGCAAAATAAAAAAAAGAGGGCGTCCGCGACACCCTCTTCTTACAAACTATTTTACAAGTACCTGGACGACTACTTTGTAGCAGTGGCCGCCTGGCCGGTAGTCTTTATCCCTGGCTGTTGGTCTTTAGATTCAAGCCGTTGATCTTCCGGGCCAGCTTGCTCTTCAGGTTCGCCGCCTTGTTCTTATGGATCACGCCTTTTTTAGCCAGCTTGTCGATCATGGAGGCAACTTCGGGCATCTGCTCCCCGGCTTCTTTACCCCCCTTGATCGCCCTCAGATCACGGATCGCGTTACGGGTGGTCTTCCCATAGTAACGGTTGCGGTCCCTGCGCTTATTGGCCTGCCTTACATCTTTTTTGGTTGCCCTGTGATTTGCCATGTCTTCGACATTTATTGGTAGTGGGAAAAGCCCTTGCTCAAAAATTAGCCCTTTCCCACAAGCGGCTAATGATCGACCTTCAATCGAGCCGGCGTTGTCGACTCTTAAAGGACGGCAAAGGTAAGCCCGGTCGCCGAAAACTCCAAAAAAATCCACACTTTCTTTGGGCGCGCCCCTTCCGCCGCTCCGCGGCGTCGGGACCGGGCTATCCGCTCCAAGTCCTCGGCCTTCGGCCTCCGGGCTTTCCACTTCTATCCCTCGCGCGAAAGCCGGCCCATCGACCCCCGTCCCCGAACCCTTAGCAAATAATTAGTAAAAACCATCAAAATAGGCGGAGACCTTCCCGATTTTTGAACGATATTTGTAGGCCAAAAAATAGCCTGGCGAGCGCAAAGCTCGCCGGCCGAAGGCCCATCTTAAGCGGTGCACCGGGGATGGGTTACTTTTCGGCTTCACCCGAACCCGGGGCACCCATGCGCATGTTCCATGAAAGACTTTTCTTTTATAACTAATTCTCACCCAAGTTATATCGAGGGGCTTTACCAGGATTACGTCAAGAACCCCGATACGGTCGACCCCGAATTCCGCAAATTCTTCGAAGGCTTCGATTTCGCCATCACCCAGGGCCGGAACGGCTCCAATGGCTCCGCCAACGGCGTCGCGACCGCCGGGACCGCCGCAGCGGCGAACGCCCCCTCCGGCAAGACCATGACCACCGCAGACGGTATGGACTGGAAAAAAGAGCTCGGCGCCTACCGCCTGATCCTCGGCTATCGCAATAAAGGCCACCTCCTGGCCAAAACCAACCCCATCCGCCCCAGGAAGGACCGCGGGGCCAATGTCGACCTCGCCTTCTACGGCTTCACCGAAGAAGACCTCGATAAGAACTTCTACGCCGGTAACCTCATCGGCCTGGGCGCCACGACGCT
>DASZOW010000139.1:0-2871 GCA_035550615.1 Puia sp. | reverse complement strand
TATATCTGCTCTCCATCCTCAACGCGGGAAAAGACCGGATCGCGGACTCCGCACATCTGCTGATCCCGTATTCCGACAAACATGTCCGTTTCGAATTTGCCGGCATCTCATATCGCAGTGTCGGCAGCATCATGTACCGGTATCGGATGCTCGGGCTGGATACCGGCTGGCAGGAGACCAAGGAGACGTTCCTGGAATATCCGACTCTTCCTTCGGGAAAATATACTTTTCAGCTACAGGCGGTCAATAAATTCGGCCACCGCAGCGCCCTGCTGTCCCTGCCCTTTGAAGTGATCACCCCCTTCTGGCAGACCGCCTGGTTCTTTGCTCTGATCATCGCATCCACGCTTGGGCTTATCTGGCTCCTGGTGTCTTTACGCATTAAACGCATCCGGCAGCGGCAGAAAGAAAAGGAAGAGCTGAATCTCCGGCTCATAGAAATGGAACACGTCGCCCTGCAGGCGCAGATGAACCCCCATTTTATCTTCAATTGCCTGAATTCGATCCAACAGTATATCTTCGACAACGAAGCGCTGGCAGCTAACCGTTATCTCACGGGTTTCTCGCGACTGATCCGCTCCACCCTGAATAATTCTTCGAAAACATTCATCCCGCTCGCGGACGAGATCGACTATCTGTCCACCTATCTCTCGCTCGAAAAATTGCGTTTCAAACAAAAGATGGATTATTCCATAGAGGTGGACCCGGCCGTCGATACCGCGCAATACGGCATACCGCCGATGCTGATCCAGCCTTTTGTCGAGAACTCGATGCGGCATGGACTTCGGCATAAAACCAGCGGCAAAGGATATATTCACATCCGGTTCTCCCTCGGCGGCAAAAAACTGCTGGTCACTGTCGAGGACAATGGGATCGGGCGAAAGAAAGCCGCCGTATACAAGACCCGGGAGCATATCGAATATCAATCCCGGGGCATGTCGCTGACAGCCGACCGTATCCGGATGATCAATGCGAAATTCAATGACAACATCGATATCGAGGTCGTCGACCTGCAAGATAACGAAGGCCGGCCCGCAGGCACCCGGGTGGCGATGCAGTTCCCCCTTTTCCATATGACCATTCAAAAAGAAACGATATGATCCGAACAGTACTCGTAGACGATGAGATGGACAATATCCGCGTCCTCCAGCGCCTATTGGAGACCTATTGCCCGCAGGTAAGCATCGTCGGCACGGCGGAAGGCGTGGAGAGCGCCCTGCAGGTCATCCGCACAACGAAACCTGACCTGGCCTTTCTGGATATCGAGATGATCCAGGGGAATGCCTTCGATCTGCTCAATCAGCTGATGCCGCTGCCTTTCCAGGTGGTCTTTGTGACCGCTTTCGACGCCTATGCCATCCGGGCCTTCAAATACAGCGCCGTCGACTACCTGCTTAAACCGGTAGACGTGGACGATCTTTGCCGGGCCGTGGAAAAAGCGGTGGCCAGACAGGAGCAGAAGGATATGGCTCATATCAGGGTCCTGCTGGAGAATGTCGGCGCCATGCAGCTCGCGCAGCAAAAGATGGCCGTACCGACCGCATCCGGCCTGAACTTCGTGACCATCAACGACATCATCCGTTTCGAAGCCCAGGGCCATTATACGGTGATCTATCTGACCTATGGGGAATCCCTGCTGACGACGCGTAATATCAAAGAATACGAAGATCTGTTGCCCGACTCGATCTTTTACCGCGTCCATCATTCGCATATCATCAATCTGCAAAAGATCCTGAAATATCAAAAGGGCAGGGGAGGGTTTGTGACCATGGAGGACGGAGTTTCCATCGAGATCGCCACCCGCCGGCGCCAGGATTTCATGCAGCGATTGGTTAAATGACCCCAGGACGGGTTATATGTTTTAAATTGAACAACCATGAGTGAGAAAAGCTTCCGATACGGACATGATACGCTGGACATCGGCGCCGCCATCGGGCTCGCGGAAGGCCATATCAGGGGCGAGCTGTCTCCCGCGGTCATGGAAAAGGTCAGGGCCAGCGAACAGCAGATCGCCCATATCGTCGGTACGAATACCACGGTATATGGCGTCAATACGGGTTTCGGCATCCTGGCCAATACACGTATCTCCGAAGAAGATACGCGGACCTTGCAGCACAAGATCCTGCAAAGCCATAGCGTCGGCGTGGGCGATCCCGTACCGGCGGCTATTGCAAAGCTGATGCTCGTCACCAAGATCCATGCGCTGGCCCAGGGCTTTTCCGGCGTTCAATGGACAACGTTGGAAAGGATCCTCTGGCATCTCCAGGAGGACGTGATCCCCGTGGTGCCCGAAAAAGGCTCCGTGGGCGCTTCCGGCGATCTGGCCCCGCTGGCGCATCTTTTCCTTCCGCTCATCGGTCTGGGAGAAGTATATCACCGCGGCGAGCGCTTGCCGTCCCGCACAGTATTGGAGCGATACGGGCTTGCCCCATTGAAGCTGGGACCCAAGGAAGGCCTGGCGCTGATCAATGGCACCCAGTTCATCCTGGCTTATGCCGTCAAGGGCGTACAACGGCTGCATTTCTGTCTCGAAGCCGCCGACATCATCGGCGCGATGAGCCTCGAAGCGCTTACCGGCACGAAGGCGCCTTTTGACGAACGGCTGCACCGGCTTCGGCCCTATTCGGGCAACCTGCTGGTAGCGCAACGGCTCAGGCTGCTGCTGCACAATAGCGCCATCATGCAAAGCCATGTCGACTGCGGCCGGGTACAGGACCCATATTCACTGCGCTGTATGCCCCAGGTACATGGGGCTTCGCGTAATGCCTGGTCGCATCTTCGCCGGCTGACGGGCATCGAGCTGAATGCGGTCACCGACAACCCCATCATCCTGCAGGAAGGAGACACCATCAGCGGAGGTAACTTCCATGG
>DASZOW010000138.1:0-17940 GCA_035550615.1 Puia sp. | reverse complement strand
GTAAATGGCCAGCAACGACTGGAGATCACGTTTCAATCCGCCAACAGCCATTTGGACGAGGTAGTGGTCATCGGTTATGGAACGACTACCAGGAGGGATCTGACCGGTTCTGTGGCCTCGGTAAGCGGAAAGACCATTTCCGCCATACCCGTGACCAATATTGCCGAGGCGATGCAGGGGAAACTGCCGGGTGTCAGCGTGATCTCGCAGGATGGCCGGCCGGATGCGGATGTCGAGATCCGCGTAAGGGGTGGGGGTTCCATATCGCAAAGCAATCAGCCTTTGATCCTGATCGATGGGGTTCCCGGTACCTTGAGCGATATCCCGCCGGACCAGGTAAAAAGCATCGATGTCCTGAAGGACGCGTCTTCCACGGCGATCTATGGCGCCCGCGGAGCGAACGGCGTCGTGCTGGTGACCACGAAAGGAGCACAGGAAGGGAAAACCACTATCAGCTATAACGGCTATGCGAAATTCAATACACCTGCCAAATACCTACGCGCGCTGGCTCCATACGACTATTTGAAATACGTGTGGGCGAATGCCGCGGCGAACGGAGCGGCCTATCAGACGCCTTTCGAGCAGCTATACGGTCTGGGGGCGAATGCCGGCAAGAATACCGGTGGGATCGAAAGTTACCGGACCATGCATGCCGACGATATGCAAAAGCAGGTCTATAACAACTCAACTTCATGGAATCATGACCTGACCATAACCGGCGGGACAGACAGGACGAAGATGCTGTTCTCCGTCAACTATGCGAACGAGCAGGGGATGAAGATAAATTCCTTCCTGAAACGCGCCAATGTCTCGTTCAAGCTCAGTCAAAAGGTCTTCGACAACCTCACCTTTAATTTAGACACGCGCTACACAGATATCCAGGATATGGGTGATGAAGGCACGACCAATGGAACCGGGTCTATCCTTTCTTCCGCTTATCGTTTCCGGCCTATTTCCACCGCTCATATTTTGGGTGACACGAATGCCTTAAAAACCGGCAATATTGAACAGTATGGAAGAAATGCCATGTGGGACAGGTACAGTCCTGCCTCGCGTATAGGAGATTATGATCCCCTGACGATGAGCCAGGCCGTTCGGGCCATTGCGTCTGCGGACTGGAAGATCATTAAAGGACTGGTCTATCATACCGATTTTACCTTGACCCGGTCATGGGGCCAAAAGCAATATTGGTCGGGCGCCATCTATAACAACTATGTGGATGATGCTACCGGAGATAAGCTGTTCGCGGGCGCCGTCGATTATGGGAAATCCGACTCCTGGGGAATGCGTTGGACCAATACCCTCGATTATGATTTCAATATAAATGACAATAACCGGTTGAATCTTTTGGCGGGCCAGGAAGTCTCCAACTCGGGTGGCACCAGTATGGACATCAAGGCGGACCATTTCCCCTCCAATTTCGACAAGGCTACGGCTTTTGCTCAGATCAATCAATACAACCAGGTGAGCGGTACGGCGCAGTTTTCTTCCGGCGTGAGCGTCCCGAGCCGGCTTCTTTCCTTTTTTGGCCGGGCAAACTATTCGTTAATGGACCGGTATCTATTTACGGCAACATTCCGTGCGGATGGGTCGTCCAAATTCTCACCCGATCATCAGTGGGGATATTTCCCCGCAGGAGCGGTGGCATGGAAGATCTCGGAAGAACCTTTTTTGAAGAACGTAAACTGGCTGGATAATCTAAAGCTGCGGGTTTCTTATGGGGAGGTCGGTAATGACGGGATCAGCTCCAATCTGTGGTCCCAGTCGTGGACGTCGGTGACGGATCAACGATACCAGTACGATATCAATCGTCAGCGGCAGTCGGCCTACGATTTTTCTTCTTCGACGCTGGCCAATCTGAATCTCAAATGGGAGACGACGATCACGCGGGATATCGGGACCGATATTTCCGTTTTCAAGGGGCGGTTGTCGGGAACCGTGGATGTGTATTGGAATACCACGAAAGATCTGCTGATGTTGACCAGCATCCCCGGCATCACCGGATTTACCGCGACCTACGCGAACATCGGGCAAACCAGCAACAAGGGATTGGAGCTGTCGGTTATGGGAACAATTTTCCAAAGCCGTGACTGGAGATTAACTGCCGGAGGCAATATCAACTTCAATATCAGCAATGTCGATCAGCTGGCGCCGAATGTTACCGGGTTGTATGGAGCGGATTGGGGTGGTATCGCTTCTTATCCCACGACCGACTATATCCTGCAGGCCGGCCACCCGGTAGGGCTTGTCCGCGGGTTTGTTTATGATGGCTTTTATACGCCTGCCGACTTCGATTACAGCGGCGGCAAGTACACCTTGAAGAAGGGCATACCCGATATCGGGAGCTGGATCACCGTGGTGCACGGATTAGGCTCCACCGATCGTCCATCCGGCCAATATGCGTATCCGGGTCTTCCCAAGTTCAGGGACCTGAACGGGGATGGAATCATTGATCAAAAGGATGTCTCCGTTATCGGAAATATGAATCCCAAGCATACGGGCGGGTTCAGCCTGAATGCTACTTTTAAAAGCATCGATCTCGGCCTCTATTTCAACTGGAGCTATGGGAACCAGATCTATAATGCCAATAAGCTGGCTACGCTGTCTGGGCCCAAGGAACAGGGGGTTTATGAAAATAAGCTCGCCATCATGAAAAATGCGTATAAGATCTACGACGTCCAAAACGGGCAATTGGTGAGACTGACCACGCCGGATCAGCTGAATGCCGCCAATGCCCAGGCTTCGTTGCCCTTGTCGTACGAGGAAGTGGGGGCCGTCTCCACGTTGGGTATCGAGGATGGGTCCTATTTGCGGTTAAACACGCTCAACCTGGGATATACGTTGCCCAAGTCGTTGCTGTCAAGAGCGAGGATCAGCAATCTTCGTATATACGGTAGTGTCTACAATGTCTTTACGCTTACGGGGTATTCGGGTCTCGATCCCGAAGTAAATACCGATCCCTCGCATAATAACGCCGTTTATCCGACTGCGGGTCTGGATTTCGGGACATACCCACGTCCGCGGTCTTATATTGTCGGCCTGAATCTTCGCTTCTAACCATTAAAAACACGAGTATGAGAAGAATAATAAATTATTCAATAGCCATTATGTTGTGTATCGGGCTTATACAATGTAAGAAGCAGTTTTTAAGTCCCAGCTCTCCTTCCAACGTGGATGACGAATTCGTCACCTCCACGCCTTCCGAAACGTTCAAGACGTTGTCCTGGTGTTATGCCAATTATCGTCAGAACTGTATTATGGGGGTTTACCGGTGGAATGATCCTATCGGGTCGGACGCCGAGACTTACCCCGAGGCTAATTCCAGCAATAATATAAATGCCGAATTGCGGCCGGAGCTGTTGACTATCGATGTTGCCGCTACCGGGTTCAATAATCTTTATACAACCATCGCACATGCGTCGAAGGTTGCCGGTCTTATTGCCGAAAAACAGGCTTACAAGAGCGATGTCGCCGGAGGTAAGCCGACCGATTGGACGCAGCTATATGGGGACGCTGTCACTATGAGGGCGTTTTGTTATTTCGAGCTGGTGAAACATTTTGGCGATGTGCCTTATGGATACGAAAATGAATATGTAACCAATTATTCATTGAACTCCCGGTATGACATCTATGACAGCCTGATCGCCGATCTAAAGGTCGTCGAGCCGCTGATGTATACATTGGGACAGGGAGGGATAACCGCCGAACGTTTTTCGAGGCCATTTTGCGATGCATTGATAGGCGAGATAGCACTTTATTCCGGCGGATATCAGACCATCCGCACCGATGTGGGTGGTTTGTACGGGAAGGTCAATTTTACCAAAAAAGGCTCCGAGAAGTTAGGTTGCGTATATGCCCGGCGTTCCGATTATCTCGATTACTACAAGATTGCCGACCAATATTTCCAGGCGGCTATCACTAATGAAGGCTCGGCCCACCTGGTTACTTCGGACGAACGGACTTACACCAAGAATCCATTTCAGCGACATTTCCAATATTTTGCCGATCTGCAGGTAAGTCCCGAGTCTTTGTTTCAGTTAGGTAATATACAGGGGGGCACGCCCGCGACGACAAGCGAATATACTTATGCTTTCGGACGGCCGTCGGATGGGGGCAGCGCGAATGCCGCGCCTACGAAGACCTTCGGCTCGCTTAGGATCATTCCTACCGTTTATTATGGCGAATATGAAAATGGTGATAAAAGAAGGGATGTCAGCGTTGCGGTCACCGGCAGTAACGGCGACGGGAATGAAAAGATGCTTTCTTTTGTTCCGGGGAATAAAAGCACCGGGGGGATTGCTACGAATAAGTGGGATGAGAACCGGATGAGCCCGCCGTATACGGTAGCACAGAGAAATTCCGGTATGGATTGGCCTGTCCTGCGGTTGGCGGACGTGATCCTGATGTTAGCCGAAGTGAAGGCCGAATTGGGAGAAAGCGGCGATGCCATAACCCTGGTGAACCAAATACGGGAAAGAGCTTTTGGGAATGCCCGTCATGACATCAGCGGATTATCCGGCGATCCATTAAAAGACGCCGTATTGGAGGAGCGTAAACTCGAGCTGCTTGGCGAAGGAACCCGGCGATGGGACCTGATACTGTCCGGTAAGATGGCAGAAAGGGCAATAGCTATCCAGCAGGAAATGGCGACGATGGTCAACGATCTTAAAACGCAGGGATATCATACCTTCTCCAATGGGAATGTGATCTCCGATTATATCTGGACGAAGCCGGTGAATCTGACCAGTCCGCTGACTTACGATACGCCCGATTCCACCAATCCCGCGTTGTATCCCGGGTGGCGGGGGCAGTATAATTACAGCGCCATACAAAACGGCCCGAAGGTAGTGGGCACCAATCATAACGTAGCCATCCAGGGATTGTTCACCTATATCGATCCGAATGGTCCGACGGCCGCATCCTTGCAGAGTGCGGGTTATGTCAAGACCAAATGGGGGATCGACATCGTCAATAATTTCGTCACTTACCAGACAAATATTTTATCCGGGATCACCTCCGCCGACGATCCGCCCAGGTATTATTGGCCCATTCCTTCCGAGACGATCGCCGATTCGAAAGGGAAGGTCACCAATGGCTATGGGATGCCGAATCCATGATCCGGCGGGTAATAATCGAATCTTATGAGAATGAAATTTTGTTTTTTGGCGTTCTGTGGTTTAGTAGCTTTTCAGTTTCTGCGGGCCCAGTCCGACTTTGTTCCGCCGGCGCTGCCGGATATTCCGAACCGGGTATTCCCTGTAAAAGATTTCGGCGCTATCGGCGATGACCGTGCCGATAATACAGTCGCTGTTCAGAAGGCGATCGACGCAGCGGAGAGAGCCGGGGGTGGAAAGGTAGTCGTTCCCGCGGGTATTTATCTATGTGGGCCGTTGCAACTGGGAAGCAGGCTGGATCTGCAAATCGATTCGGGCGCGATCGTGAAGTTGTTACCGATCGATAAATATCCCGGTGGAGTAACAACCGGCACCGATTTTATCAGCGGGTCGAACCTGCATGACGTCGCCATTACCGGAAAGGGGACGATCGATGGACAGGGGTCTCCCTGGTGGCCATACGCAAAGGTGAAGGGCGCCAGGCGGCCGCGCATGATCGCGTTAAAGGGATGTTCGAAGGTGTTGATCGAAAATGTGACGTTGACCAATTCGCCGATGTTCCATATCGCCATCAGCGGCAAATCCTCCGATGTGACGGTCAGCGGTGTCATTGTCCGGGCGCCGGCTTCGGATGATCCGGTGAACCCGAGTCATAATACCGATGCCTGTGATGTTTCCGGAAGTCATATCCTGATAAAGAACTGCGACATCAGCACCGGGGACGACGATTTTACGTGTGGCGGCGGTACATCCAATGTTCACATTACCGGTTGCAAGTATGGGTACGGGCATGGGTTATCCATTGGTAGTTATACGAGGGGCGGGGTCGATAGCTTTTTGATTGAAAATTGCACTTTTACCAATACCGAGGCAGGCATCCGCATCAAATCCGATCGTGGGCGGGGTGGGGTGGTGCAAAATCTTACTTACCGGAATCTCCGGATGACGAATGTCGGTATCCCCATTTTGATATACGGCGCCTATATGGCTCCTGAACGGGAGTATCGCGACCTGCAGAAACTGACACCTGAGATAGCGGCCGGTTATCCGGCGGCTGCCGTTACCGATCTGACACCGGTGTATAAGAACATCCGGTTCGAGAATATTACCGCTACTGTTCAACCGGGAAAGCGGGCGGGTTTGATCTGGGGGCTGCCGGAGGCACCTGCATCCGGTATTGTTTTAAAGAATGTAGATATTACCGCGGATAAGCCATTCGGGGTTTTCTATGCCGAGGATGTGCGATTGGAGAATTGTGTTATTAAGAGCAGAGGGGGAAGGAATAAACTTGAACTCACACATGCTACGACTTTTATCGATGGGAAAGAGATTGCGGAAGGCGGGTCCCGTATGGGGCGATCCGGTGATTTGGGGGATGGGACATTTTTAAACCCGATCCTCGGCGGCGATCATCCCGATCCGACGATCATGAGAGATGGGAAAGATTATTACATGACGAATTCCGCTTTCGACTATGTGCCGGGACTGACCATTCTTCATTCCACAGACCTGGTGAACTGGGAGCCGATCAGCTATGCGTTGACCACTTACCTCGGCTCGGGCTGGGCGCCCGATCTTTGCAAATACAAAGGGAAGTACTACATCTATTTTACGGTGGCGGGGGCAAGCCGCAGCAATTATGTCGTCTATGCCAGCAGTCCATATGGTCCCTGGAGCGCCCCGGTGGATCTGAAGCTGGGGGGAATAGATCCTTGTCATGTGGTGGATGAGTCGGGTCAACGCTGGCTGTTCTTAAGCGGTGGTAACCGGGTAAAGCTTTCAGCGGATGGGCTAAAGACCGTGGGCGCTGTCGAGAAGGTCTATAGCGGCTGGCAATATCCCGAGAGTTGGGTTACAGAGGGGTTTTCGCTGGAGGGCCCTAAGCTGCGAAAGATCGGCGACTATTATTATTGGTTGAGCGCCGAGGGTGGAACTGCCGGCCCGCCGACGTCGCATATGGTGGTTGTCGCGCGTTCGAAATCTATCGACGGGCCATGGGAAAATGCGCCGGAGAATCCTCTTGTCCATACTTATAGCGCCAGTGAAAAATGGTGGTCAAAAGGGCATGGCTCGCTTATCGATGCCCCGGACGGAAGATGGTGGATCGTTTATCATGCTTATGAAAATGGCTTTTTGAATCTTGGACGTCAAACGCTGCTCGAGCCCCTGGAGCTGACAAAAGACGGATGGTTCAAGGCGCCGACGGGGACGGGGGTAGAAGATCCTTTGCCGATGCCTGTCCGATCCGGGGGAAGGATGGACCGACTGGCGAAGCTCGGTGAATTCCGGATCGGGCTCGATTGGCGATATTATAAAAAATACGATCCCGGCAGAGCGTCTGTCAGCAATGGGGTGCTTACCCTAAAGGCCCAGGGCAAGACGCCGCATGAATCCGGGCCGCTGCTTTTTGTACCCGGGGTGCATAATTATGAGCTAAGCGTGAAGATCGATAAAGATCCCGGTGCGGCCGCCGGGCTGGTACTTTTTTATAATGCCGATTTCTATGTAGGTACGACGTTCGACAGCAAGGCGAGATATCGTTGGCGGAAAGGCGCTACGAAATGGCGCGCACCACAAAACGGCGGTAATGAGTTGTGGTTGAAATTGAAACTATACGATAACATTGTGACGGGTTATTACAGTGACGATGGGACGGTATGGAAAAAGGAGCCCTGGGGGATGGATGTTTCCGGTTATGATCACAACACGTTGTATGACTTTCTTAGCGTGCTGCCGGGGGTGGTCGCCTATGGCGAAGGTTCCGTCCGGTTTAGCGATCTTCGTTTCGAGCAGCTATAATAGCCGAGACACCGGATGTTCGGACCGTTTAAAACTTTGGAAGATATGTCGGTTTTATTTAATTTAGTCGGGATCACCGCCTGCCTGTCTTGGGGGGTATGATTCTGAAATGTGGATTGCTTGTCGACATACGATCACCTGTACTTTATTTTTTCTACTTTTTGCGGTGGGCGCGATGGCGCAGCCAAGGGGCAAGGTCGAATATTATTCCACCGAGCAAGGGCTTTCCCATCAACGGGTAACGACCATGCTTAAAGACCGGGAAGGCTTTATGTGGTTTGGAACGTGGGATGGGATAAACCGTTTCGATGGGCGTTCCTTTGTGCCATTCAAGTCTGCGCCGGGGAATAAATATCAAATAGGGAATGAGCGGATCGACGAAATGGTAGAAGATCAGACGGGCCATTTGTGGATATCCGCATACGACGGGGAGGTTTACCAGTTCGATAAGAAGAAAGAAGTCTTTTTTCCCGTGTCGATCGTAATTTATCCCGAGCGAAAAAGGAAGGTCATCTTCCGAAGTATACTCGGCGCTGCCGATGGCCTGGTATGGTTGAAATCTTCCGAAAAGGGCCTTTTTTGCGTTTCGCAGACAGACCTGCTCCCGGGGCATTTTTGGCATTACGCTAAAGACGCATCAGGCCCATACCGGTTGCCTTCCGATACCGTTAATTTTCTTCACGAGGACAGCGATCACCGGATTTGGGTAGGAACGTCACAGGGGCTTTGTTGTTTGAAAAAGGCGGCCTCCGGAGTTTTTGTCAATGACGGCATTATCCCGGGGGCGATAGCTACGCAAGGCAACCTTACCGCGTTCGATGAAGATGCGGATCGACTATATTTCAGTACGGATGACGGCCGGCTTATCATCTATCGAAAAAAGCCGGGGACATTTTTTATACAACGAATTACTACCGGCCATCTGTATTCGCTTTGCCGGTCGAAGAAGCGCGATGTCCTTTATGCGGCCGGTTCGAATGGGGAGCTGGTCATCGTCCACCTGGCCGATCTGACGGTTGCCAGAGTAAGATACCCTACAGGGGAACAGCTCAATACCTTATATGAAGACGGGAGCGGTGCACTATGGATAGAGCCTGAGAAGGAGGGAGCGATACGGTTTGATCCGGGTGACCGTCAATTCCGGCTGTTTTCGTTCAACAGCGGTGAAAGTTTATACTATACCGGCAACCGGTATCGCGTTTTTGAAGACAACAGCGGTACGGTCTGGGTAAATATGAAGGCCGGCGGGTTTGGCTATTTCGATCCCGTGACGAAGAAAATAGCCTATGTACTTGCTACGCCTGACGGGCCGAATTACCATTTTCCACCGATCGTGTTTGGAGTTTATTACGACAGCAATGGAATTCTTTGGTTAAAGACCAATGAGCGGGACCTGGTCAAGATCGTGTTGCAGGAAGATAACTTCAGGCAGGTGCTGTTGACGACGCGGGGGGCGGCGCCGTCGGATAATGATATCCGGGGAATCCTTTACGACAGGAAGAACCGGCTGTGGTTAGGAGCGAAGAGAGGGAATCTGTCTGTCTGTGAGGGCGACGAGCAAATAAAAGGATTGTTTGTCAACCCGCCGCCGGGCGGGTTACACATGGTTTATTCCATCCTCGAGGACAGCCGTGGAGATGTATGGCTTGGAACCAAGGATAATGGCTTATTCAAGGCGACACCTCTCAACAAGGAAGAGACCAAATACCGTCTCACCCATTATTTGCACGATAAAAGACATCCCGGCAGTTTGCCTTGTAACGAGATCTATGCCTTGTTAGAAGATAAGCAGGGGCGGATCTGGGTCGGTTCTTTCGACAATGGCCTTTCCTTAATAGTAGATGATGGGCACGGCACCAGTTTTGTTCACGGCGGGGATGCTTTTCGAAACTATCCCAAAAAGTGTTTTCAAAAGATCCGACATCTGGCCCTGGATAAAGAAGGAAATCTATGGATCGGGACTACAAACGGACTTTTGGTACAGGGAGTCAGCAACGATCGATCGGGGGTGTACCAATATAAGACCTATAGCAATAGATCCAGCGAAAGCCAGAAGCTGACCAACAACGACATCCAGTTTATCCACCGGGATCGAAAGGGGCGGATGTGGGTGGCTACTTCGGGGGGCGGTTTCAGCCTTGTCAGTGGAAATGCGCCGTTAGAGACGTTACAGTTCCGGAATTATACCACAAAGGACGGGATGCCGAATGATTATGTGCTGGCATGTGCCGAAGACAAGGATGGGAATTTCTGGCTTTCCACGGAAAACGGGATCGCGAGGTTCAACCCCGAGACCAAGGTGATACGCAACTATGATTCCTACGATGGTTTGCCAAAGGTAGCTTTTTCCGAGGCGTCGGTTTGTACGGACGCGGCAAAAGATGAAGTTGTCTTCGGTACGCGGCATGGTTATCTTATGTTCGATCCGGGGCACATCAACACCATCCCGATCGAAGCCAATCTTGCCCTGACGAATTTGCAGATCAATAATGAAGACGTCGGACCCGGAAAGAACGAATCCGTCCTCGGGGATGATATCAATTACGTTTCGGAGCTTACTTTAAGGTACAATCAGAATATCATCAGCATCGATTATGGAATTCTCGATCACCGGGAGGGCACCAGGCAGGCTTTTGCTTACCGGCTTGTCGGTTTCGACACTACGTGGCATAATGACCGGCAGTTTCGGAGAGCTACTTATACCAACCTGCCGCCGGGGCGTTATGTTTTCGAGGTAAAGGCGCTTAGCCCCGATCTTTATAGCAATCAACCGTACCGGCGTTTGTCCATAGTCATCCTGCCTCCGTGGTGGGAGACCTGGTGGGCATACACCTTGTATGTGATCGTTGGTGCGGTTTTGCTTTATTTTATCCGGCGCAATGCGGTAGACAAGATCCGGCTACGCCACAAGATCGCTTTCGAGGAAAGGCTGGCGGCGCTGAAGATGAATTTCTTTACCAATGTTTCTCACGAGCTGAGGACGCCGCTGACTTTGATCGTCAATCCACTGGAGCAGCTGGCGAAGAAGGGCAATCTTTCTCCCGAGGAGGCTGCATGGGTGGAGATTGCCAGGAGGAATGCCGGCCGTACCGTTCGGTTTATCAACCAGCTTTTGGATCTGCGGAAGGTCCAGAGCGATAAGGCCACGCTTCGGCTTTCGAGAGTCGAGGTGGTCGATTTTGTGAAGAAGGTAGGCGAGCATTTTTCCGAGGCTATCCGAAGCAAAGGAATCAAGCTGAGTATTGTCTCCGACCGGCGGGAGATATTCGCGTGGGCGGATGCAGAAAAGCTCGATGTTGTGATCTATAACCTTTTGGGTAATGCCGTTAAGTTCACTCCAGAGGGGAAAGCCATACGGATCAGCGTCAGCTCGCCGGTTGGAGGAGGGGACTTTTTTATCGCTATACGAGACCAGGGGCCGGGGGTGCCGGAGGACAAGCTGGAGGAGATATTTGAACTATTCCGCGAAGTAGAGCCTGCGGAGGGGAGTGGAGTGAAGGGGTCGGGGATCGGGCTGGCGTTGGCGAGGGAGTTTGTGCAGCTGCATGAGGGGACGATCCGGGCTGAAAATAATACCGATGGGGGACTGACCATTACCATAAAGCTGCGGCTTGGCGCCGGGTGTTTCAAAAACCAGGAAATAGGGTTTGTGGATGGGGAGGGGGTGGCGGCAGTGGACGCGGCGGGGGTGGCGACCGTGGATGCGGCAGGGGCAAGGGCCGTGCAGGAAGATCCGAGGGAACAGGAGGATAGCCCGGTTGCCGGTGGCGGTGTGGTGAAGAGCGAGGGGCGGCCGCTGGTGCTGCTGGTGGAAGATAATGGCGAGCTGCGGAGCTTTATTGCGGGGCAATTGGATCGATATTACCGGGTGGTGACGGCGGGGAATGGGGAGGAAGGGCTGCAGAAAGCAAACGAGCTTGCCCCGGACCTTATCGTAAGCGATATAGTGATGCCTGGAATGGGCGGGATCGAAATGCTGGACAGGATCAAAAGCGATGAGAACACGAGTCATATACCCGTGGTTCTTTTGTCCGCCAGATGTTCCATTGAAAGCCAGATCGAGGGATTGAAATATGGCGCCGACCATTACATTACAAAGCCTTTTAATACCGAATTTTTGATTGCTTCTATCCATAACCTTATCCGTCTGCGCAGGAAATTATTTGAAGCGCTGGTAGAAAAGAAGCGATCGAAGGAGTCAAGTAGTGAGCCAATGGTCGTTACTTCCAGGGATGAGACCTTTTTAAAACAAGTGATCAAGGTGGTGGAAGAGAGAATGGCCGACACCGATTTCAATATCGACGTCGTGGCGGGGTCATTGGCCATGAGCCAGAAGACATTTTATAGAAAGTTCAAGAGCCTTACCGGGCTTACGCCGGGCGAATTTGTGCGGGATATGCGCATGGAGCGTGCGAAGCAGCTTCTCGACAGCGGCGGAGGCAATATATCCGAGGTCGCGTATCATGCCGGTTTCAGCAATCCAAAATATTTCAGTACCTGTTTCAAGGAGAAATACCATGTTTCACCTTCCGAGTATGCCAAAAGCATATTAGTTCAGCATAATATATAAATATCGGGTGGACAATGGCAGAATTTGCTGATGGCGGAAATTTCGACCTTTTTGTCCGAAATTTGGACCCCTTTTGTTTGGCGCCCGGCTAAGTTTGCAGTTGAGAAAAACGATCATTTTACATACAAGTAGAAACCTTTAGTCGCTCTTATTCTTAGGAGAGACAACAAAAGGTGTATGCAATCCCCCTCGGCCGACGCCGGGGGTTTTTTGCGGGATGACCAGGATGGCGGAGTGTGGCATTGAAGTTATTCGTAGAAGACGTGCCGGGGGCCGGCGAGGCGGACGAGGTCGGGCAGGTCATAGTACTTCAGGACGCCGGGCAGCAGGTATTGGTATTGGTTTTTTTGCGCCAGGTCTTCGAGGAGATCGTAGTAGGACCGGATGGTGTGATACATATAAATCTCCGAGATGCGTTTGTCGAGCGCCAGGGTATGAAGCGCTACGACGGCGTCGCCGCCGGAGGCACGGATCTTTATCGGATGGTTTTTGAGGCCGAGGCCTTCGGGAGCCGTGATGAAATCCAGAAGGGTGGTCATGTCGGTGACTTGCTGTCCTAGCAGTGGTTTGCCGATGTGGAGCGCGGTCATCGTGTTGCGGTATTCCTTATTGAAATAATAATTCGAATTGCTGAGTGTGGGGTTGTCGGCTGTTTCGCCCGTGGCCCGGAGGTCGGCGAGGATGACCATGTTTCCCTGATGGAGGAGCGCCTCGATTGCCGGGAGGCTGTCTTTGGCGATGGTTGATTTCCCTTGTTCGTCGGCCCAGATGCAGATGTTTTTCACCGGACCCTGTGGATATGCGACCAGGCAGGGCAGAGGAATCTCCGCTTTTTTGCGGATAATGACCTTTTTGAAGACGACGGTGTTCGGGGTGACGGTGTTCGCGATGACGGTGTTCGAGACGACGCTGTTCGAGACGACGCTGTCGGTCCACTCCACCGAAATGGCGGCCGAGAGTTGGGGGTTACCCAGCACCTGCAGGATGATCTTTTTTTTATCCGCGCGTTTCGAGAATGTTTCGCGGTCGGCTTTGTAGTGGTCTGCGCGGGAGAGGTCGATCTCTTTCAGCGTCCGCTCGTGTGGGAAAGCCGTATTGACCTGGCCGGTGGAGGTGCATAATAGCGCTTTTTCGGGCAGCACGGGAAGATCGCCTTCTTTTACCGGGGTGCTGTCGTTGCATAGCCATCTTCGGAACCAGGTGACGGCTACTTCCCGTTTGGGCTTCGAGATGCCATGGCCGTCATCATAAACGAAGAGCTTATATCGGTCCGGATGGCCGAGCCGGTCGTATATCCGCTGTAATTCGCGGGAGGCGAGCTGGACGCCGACGTCGTCTACGAAGTCGAATTTGCCGGCCAGGATCAGCACCGGTTTTGGCGCCGCCATGATCATGAAGTCGGCGATCTCCAATTTCATGCGGCCTTCGTCGGGGATGTGCTGGCATCCATCGCTGGCGCCCATATAATAAAGATTCCGTTCCCTGCTGGCGAAGTAGCTGCAGGGTGCGGCGACTTTTATGCGGCTGTCGAATCCAGCGAAATAGGTCGTCTGGGTGCCGCCGCCAGAATTTCCGAGGCAACCGATGCGGGCGGTATCCACTTCCCTGCGGCTCAGCAGATAATCCAGGCTGCGTTCATTGTCCCAGAGCTCGTCCGCGACGGCGCCCGTGCCGGCGAGCAGGCCATCCGCATTATACAATATATGTTCGCCGCCACCCATCATGACGCGTTTTCCCTGCGGGTCGGTGAGCTGATAGCGTTCACCCTGCGAGATGGGATCGATCGCCAGCACTACGAATCCGTTTTTTGCAAAGAGGATAGCCGTTCGCTGATAGGCCGCGAAGGCTTTCGATTCCGGTTCGTGTCCGCAAAAGAGCAGCACCGCGGGGAACGGGCCCTTGCCATCGGGAATATACAGGTTGGATGTGACGTGGTGGTCCGGCAGACTTTCATAAATCACTTTTTCGATGCGGTATCCCTCTTGTTTTATGGCGCCGGTGGTCTGCGCATGCAGTGGTGTCCGGGCGGGCATTTCACCGAGGATCTGCAGATAGCGTTTTTTGCAGGCGTTGCGATAGGCGAGCATGGCAGCTTTGCTACCGAGCGCCTCGTGCAGGTCGGCTCTGCGCTGGTCGTATTGGCGATGTACTTCCTGTATGAGGTATGTCTGGACGGTATTGGACGGCTGCCAGTTCGAGAAGAATACATTGAACGCTTTTTGTGCCGATAAAGACGAGCCGGTTAACAATATAGAGCCGGCAGCCAGCAGCGATTTGAGGATGTTCGAAGAGGAGGATGTACGTCGCATAAGAGTAAAAGTAAAAAAAATATCTGTATTGTACTATACTATACTGTTTTTTTTCTAATTTTATCGGCAAACAACAACCTAAGTATGGAAATCAGTTCTATTGCCGAACGATTGGAATGCGCCTATAGCGGAGCGGTTTTCGATGTGCTGCGCAGTATGGGTTATAAGAATCAGAGTCTGCCGTGCACGATCGATCCGCTGAACAAGACACATAAGCTGGCTGGGCCGGTCTATACGATCGAGGGCCGGCGGGACGATACCCTGGGCGATGAGGAGACCTTGTTGAGGTGGTGCAAATTATTGTCCAATGCACCTGCGGGTTATATATTGATGTGTCAGCCGAATGACAGCACCGTTTCGCATATGGGAGAATTGTCTTCCGAGACCCTTGTGTATAAGGGGGTCAAGGGATATATCGTCGATGGCGGCTGCAGAGATTCCGCCTTTATAGAGAAATTGGGTTTCCCCGTTTTTTGCCGTTACTATACGCCGGTGGATATTGTCGGAAAATGGGCCGCGCATAGTTTTGGGAAGCCGATCGTGATCGGCGGGGTGACGATCCATACCGATGATTTTGTGATGGCGGACAGAGATGGCGTCGTCGTGGTCCCGAACGGGATCGCGGAGGAGGTGACTACGAAGGTGGAGGAGGTGTTGATGACGGAAAACAAGGTAAGAACGGCGATCCTTGCGGGGATCGATCCGGTGGATGCTTATCTGCAATTTGGCAAATTCTAATAACCAATATTATGGCGGTACCTGTTCTTAAATTACATCTAAACGATAACGTCGTCGTCTGTACGCGGAGTATCGCTGCGGGGGAGAAGGTGTTGCTGGATGGGCATCCGGTGACGATGTCTGTGTCATTGGGGATCGGCCATAAGCTGGCGTGCCGGGATATCCGGGAAGGCGATGCTGTTATAAAATATGGCATTGTCATCGGCACCGCGACGGCTGATATCGATCCGGGCAGTCATGTTCATACACATAATGTGAAGAGTAATTATATTCCAACGTACCTAAACGAGGAAACAAAATAATCATCATGGAAGAGCAGCAAATTTTCGGTTATCTGCGGAGCGACGGGCGAAAGGGCATCCGCAATATCGTGGCGATCGCTTATCTCGTAGAATGCGCCCGTTTTGTGGCAGAGGAGATCGCTTCCTTTTTCAGGGAGCAGCCAGTGCATGTCATAGGGTTCGGCGGATGCTATCCCAACGAACATGCCGACAAGGTGATGAGTGCGCTTTGCAGGCATCCGAATGTAGGGGCGGTCCTGCTGCTTTCGCTGGGTTGCGAGAGTTTTAATAAACCACGGTTGTATAAAGCCATAGAGGCGACGGGGAGACCGGTGCATTTGATCACCATTCAACAAGCCGGGGGCACACGGACGTCGATATTGGAAGGCAGAGGATGGGTGGCGACGGCGTTGGATATTTTGTCCAAGCAGCCCCGGGCGCCGATGGGGATCGACGAGTTGATTGTCGGTACGATCTGTGGCGGTTCCGATGCCACCAGCGGCATTACCGCGAATCCTGCGGTGGGGATAGCTACCGACCGATTAGTAGCGAAGGGGGGTACGGTGCTGTTCGAGGAGACCGGAGAAATGATCGGGTTGGAGAAGGATATGGCGGCAAGGGCCGTAACGAAGGAATTGGGGGTCGAGCTGTATAAAGCCGTGGAGAAGGCGGCGAGGTATTATACGATCATGGGGCATGGCAGCTTTGCGCCGGGCAATGCCGATGGCGGGCTCAGTACGATCGAAGAAAAGTCTGTGGGTGCTTATTCCAAAAGCGGGCATTCCGCGATAGCGGGGATGGTGAAACCCGGCGATGTGCCGCCGTATAGGGGGCTGTATCTGTTGGACGTTGTTCCCGATGGGGAGCCCCGGTTTGGTTTTCCGAATATCAATGACAGTGCGGAGATAGCCGAATTGATGGCGTGTGGGTGTCATATTATCCTGTTTACGACCGGGCGGGGTTCGGTGGTCGGATCGGCGCTGGCGCCGGTGATAAAGATCTGTGCCAATCCCGAGACTTTTCAGCGGCTTCGGGAAGATATGGATGTCAATGCAGGGAGGTTGTTGGGGGGCGAGGCGGGGTTGGGAGAGATCGCCGATGAGATCATCGAAAAAATAACTGCGACGGCGCAGGGGGCTCCTACCTGTTCCGAGGCGTTGGGACATCGGGAATTTGTGTTGTCATACAAGCGGTTCGGGCCATTGGGGCCTTCTTGTCTGCCGCAATAATACGAGTTAATTAGGCCCAACCCGCGGAGCGGGTTGGGCCGTGTGGTTTTCCTTATAGGATCAAGATCTTATATGTCGAAAGTGCGTTTCCAATTCGAACTTTACAGAAGTAGACCCCTTTGAGGGCTCCGCCATGGAAAGTGAACTGGTGGGCGCCTGCAGAGAGGCGGCCGTCGGTGACTATGCCGATGACGTCTCCTTGTGCGTTGCAGATGCTGACGTTAACATCGGCGCCGGCTGCGAGGGTCACGGCCAGCTGGACTTCGCCGTGGGATGGGTTCGGGAAGATGCTGATGCGGGCGGCGGAATCCGGGCTGTTGCCGTTCAGGCTTGCTCCTGTGGCCGATCCGATGCCGTTGTTTTGCGATAACGCATATTTCAGTTTTTCCGTGGAAGCGGCGCTGTCGCAATCGCTGAGCACTGCATTTATATAGTACCAGTAACCGACTCCGGAGGTCACGTTGTTATCCGTGTAGGTTGTGTCGGTGAGTCCGCCTGCATAGTAGGTTTCAGATCCGGGGACCCATCCACGATAGACCGAATAGGTAACACGCGGCGTGGTGCTGGCGTTCCAGGTGAGGATGATCTTTCCCGTCTGGGCCGTTTCCGTGAGGTTGGTAGGTGCGGCGACCGTTTGGCAGGCATATTTGAACGCTTCACCGGAGGCGGTGCTGTCGCAATCCGAGATGACGGCTTTGACGAAATACCAGTAGCCAATACCCGCGGAGACGCTGCTATCGAGGAAGGTCGTGTCCGTTATACCGGCTGCGAAGAATGTCTCGGTCCCGTTGGTCCATCCCCGGTAGATCGAGTAGGTCACACCCGCGGTGGCGCTGGCGTTCCAGGTGAGGGTAATGCCGGACGGCGCCCTATTGAGCGGCAGGTTGGTGGGTGCATAGA
>DASZOW010000137.1:0-7184 GCA_035550615.1 Puia sp. | reverse complement strand
TCGGCGGCGCGGCCGCTTGTCATCCTGACGACGGCCTTTCCCCAATATGCATTGGAAGGTTATGAACACGATATCATCGATTATCTGCTGAAACCTGTAGCCTTTAGCCGTTTTCTCAAGGCCGTGCAAAAGGCCAAAGACTATCTCGATCTTCGGGAGGCTGCGACGCTAGCGCCGTCGATGGACTCGTGGCTTTTTGTCCGAAGCGAGAAACGGATCGAACGGATCGAGATCCGCGACATCCTCTATATGCAAAGTCTCGGCAATTATGTGACCATCTTTACAACGGCCAAACGCATTCTTACCTATCTTACGCTCCGGGGCATCGAGGCCCAGTTGCCGTCCGGCGAATTCGTCAAGATCCACCAGTCGTACCTGGTGAGTCTGGGGCGTGTCGACAGTATAGAAGGCAACCAGATACTTGTGAGCGGCAAAAGTCTACCGCTCAGTCGCAACTACCGGGAGTCCGTGATGCAGGTCGTGGAACGCCGGCTTTTAAAAAGATGAACATGAAGATGATCAACCGTCCGATCCTTGCTTGCCTGTTTTGCGTATCCCTGTCCGCTACGACCAATGTCCGGGCGCAGGTGACTCACAGAGATCTTTTGGAACCGTATGCTGCCGGGCTGTCCACGACGCTCCTGAACCGGGAATCCTGGCATCCGTTTCCCCAAACGCCCGAGGGTTGGCGTGCGTTGTTACCCGATTCCGTGAGGGACCGGCTGATAAAGGCCGGCGAAAAAATGCTGGATTTTGAATTCCGCAGCATTCCCGCTACCCTGACGCTGGAATATGTGCGTACCGGAAACCGCACGCATTATGAAAAGGCTTCTTTCCAAAAGCGAAATGCGTTATGGGCGCTTGTCCTGGCGGAGTCGATGGAAGGTAAAGGCCGGTTTACCGATAAGATCCTCGATGGAGTCTGGTCCATCTGCGAGGAAAGCTATTGGGGGCTGCCGGCGCATCTGGGATTACAAAAGGCGGGTAGCGGCCTGCCCGATGTCGCCGATCCAACGGTGGATCTTTTTACTGCGGAGACGGCGGCCGTTCTGGCATGGACGGATTATTTCGCCGGCGCGGCGTTGGAAAGGATCTCTCCCCTGATCCGCCCGCGTATCTATGCCGAGGTGAGCCGCAGGGTGTTCGTGCCGATGCAGACTGCAAAATATGGCTACCTGGGCGGCGGCCGTACGAATGTGAAGCTCAACAATTGGGATCCCTGGGTGATGTCCAATTATTGTACGGCGGCATTGCTGCTGGAAAAGGATACGGCCCGCCGGATCGACGCCGTTCGCCGGGCGATGCATTATACCGATCTGTATATCGACGGGCTGGGAGAGGATGGCGGCTGTGAAGAGGGGCCTAGCTACTGGACGGCGGCGGGCGGTTGTGTTTTCGATATGCTCAATCTGCTGAGCGATGCGACGCATGGCGTTATCGACCTGTACCATCAGCCGATGATCCGCAAGATGGGCGCCTATATCTATAAGACGCATATCGCCGGAAAATATTATATCAATATCGCCGATGCCCCATCGCAGCTCGTACCGGACGGGATCATGATCTATCGATTCGGCCGGGCCATCGATGATACGGTGATGCAGGGTTTCGGAAGCTGGATCGTCCATACCTATCCTGCCGGTCCGGGGTCGTATGAGCAGTTCCACCGGACCCGCGCGCTATATGATCTGATGGCCGGGAATGACAGTTATCGTTATCCGCCACAGGAGCCGGCGGTTGGCCGGGTGTGGTTCGGGGATATCCAGCTTATGGTCGCCAGGAACGATAAGGGACTATTCGTCGCCTCGCATGCCGGCACCAATGGCGAGAGCCATAACCACAACGACGTAGGTGATCTCATGGTCTATGCCGGCGGACAACCCGTGATCATCGACATAGGGTCCGGCACTTATACGGCCCGAACGTTCAGCAATCACCGTTATGATCTTTGGTTCAACACCTCGGCTTATCACAATCTCCCTACGGTCAACGGGTATCAGCAGCAGGCTGGGATCGCTTATACTGCCGCCGATGTTCAATGCCATAGCGATGCCGTTTCGTCCACGCTTTCCATGGATATCGCCAAGGCTTACCCTGCCGCTGCGGGGCTGCGGCATTGGATCCGTACGGTCAGGCTGGACAACAAAGCGATAACGATTGTCGACCGGTATGAGGCGGCATCCCCTCTCCGGAGCCTTACCCAGAGCTTTATGACCATTTGTCCGGTGGATACCAGCAGAGCGGGGGTCGTTGTTTTCGATGCCGGCAATGGCAGGCACATTAGTTTAAGTTACCATGCCGCCAACTGGAAGGTAGCCGTCGAAAAAATCGACTTTGGCATTCCCGAGGAAGCCGGTGTTCATGAGCACTGGGGTGGGCGGGCGATCTACCGGGTGCTGCTTACCGCAAAAAAATTGCCCGCAGCCGCGAGCAATACCTTTGTGATTCGTTAATTAAAGCCGCCGCGCCGGCCACCGCCGAATCCGCCACCGCCTCCGCGGCCGCCGCCACCATCACCGCCACGGAAACGTCGGGGGAAGATGCCCGGCATCCGCCGTTGATTTTTGCCGGCAAAATTATTCAGGTTGTAGGTAAAGGTCAGCATGGCATAACGCGTGAGGGTCGTTGTCCTGCTGTCGGAAACCTGGTTCAGGGACACCGTTCTGCTGACGGCCGTATTTTGGTTCAAGATGTCGAATACGGTGAGCCGGATCTCCCCATTCTTCTTTTTGAAAAGCGATTTTGCGATGCTGGGGGTCCACAGCGGAATGCTGGCATTGTAACCCGGCGTATGGTTGTCGCTATACGTATAGGTAAAGGTGGATGCCACCAGCCAGCCGCTATTCGTATATGCGGTGAATTCCGCTTCCACGACCCCGGACCAGTAATCGAAGTCCGAACTGGGTCGGATGGAATTCCGGGCGATGTTATAGTTGAGCGCCGAGCTCAGGTTCATGTCGAAATTCTTTTTGATATTGGTTGTCCAGGAGATCTTTTCCGACAGCGAGGTGTTCCGGGTGTAGTCGTGCTGATACCGGATGACGGAGATATTCCTGCTGGTATCCACGAGGTTCTGGCTTTGTGAATAGTTGATGTTGGTGATGAGGTTCAGATTCGATCTCGGCTTTTTTAGCGAGAATCCATAGTCGAAGAAACCCGAGGCGGCATAGGTGCCGTCGAGGTTGATGTATTTGGTCGTCTGGCCTCCTTTTTCGTTGGGCGTGATCTGACTTTGGATATCGTTGACCGTAGTGCTCGCGTTGATCGTCGCGAAGATCACATTTTGGGTACTGGGATTAAAAGACGAGTAGAGCATCCGCATCGAATGCGTGAACTGCGGTTTCAGCGATTGGTTACCCTGAGTGAAATTGATATCGTCGCTGGTAGTGGTCAGGGGTTGTAACTGGCTGGGCGTCGGTGTGCCCGTCCGGCCTGTATAGTACATCCGGAACCGTTGACGGTTGGAGAATGAATAGGTAAAGCTTACTGTAGGGGTGAGATTGACATAGTTTGCAACAACGGGGATGCCTTTGGTGGTGTTCAGGCTGTTGAAACGCAGGAACTGCAGACCGGACCCCAGGTTCAAATTGGCTTTGCCTGACTGAAGGCGGTAACTGAGAGCGAACCGATCGCTATTGCTGACGAATTTGTACGAGTTGCTGAAAAGGCTGTCGAACTGCGTATAGGCTTTTGAGGCGTCCTGGTAATCGTAGGTGTTATTGGTCGTGGTGCTGCGGTTATAGGTATGGTTATAGGTAAGTTCGACAATGGAGTGGCGGCTGAGCGGTTCCGTATAGGACAGGGTAGGGCTGATATTCACCGAATGCAGCGAGTCGTTATAGAACTGCCGGAGATTTTGTGTGGAGTCCAGCCGGTAAAAATTGTTCAGTGAATTATAGTATCCTTCTCCATTGTTGACATTGACCGTACCGGTGATATCGAGAGAAAGGGTGCGGTAGGGTTTTTTGAATTTATGCCGGAGCGTCAGATTGGAGCCGTTGATATTAAAGCCGCTGTTGGTGCTATAGCTGTTTCCTGTCGAGCTGCTTATCGGAACGCCGTTCTGGTCTACGGTGGAAGAGGTGGTCGAAGAGTTGGGGCTTGTATGCTGAAAGGTGATATCCGGCCGGAAGACGAAGGAGTTACCGGTATCGCTTTTGTTCTCGAGATTGAAGTTCAGCCGTTGACTGGTGGTACGGCTGATGGCGGAGCTGCCCCTGGACGTGGTGTTCGAGGTGTCGTCGCCGGTGGAGAAGAATTTTTCCGTGAGACTTTGCGTATTTGTCGCCACGTGGTTGAAATTGTAGAAATAGCTGCCATAGGCGTCATACTTTCCCCAGGAATCGCGATAGTTGGCGCCTGCTGCCCAGACAGTGGTGATGCCGGACGCGCTTTGGTTGGTAGCTGCGCTGGGGCCGCCGCCGCTGCCTTTTCGGCTTCCCGAGGAGCCAAGGACGTCCTTGATCGTAAAGTTCTGTTTGTTGACATCATTGGCCTGGCCCAGGACCGAGATCTGCCGGTCGTTGTCGAACCGGTGAAAATTGAAGCTTTCGTCATATTTCTCATCTGATCCTGCTCCGGCGATGGCCCGGCCGAAGTAGCCCTGTCTCCGGTCCCGGCGGGTGACGATATTGATCGTTTTTATGCGATTGCCGTCGTCAAAGCCCGAGAATTTGCTCTGGTCGTCCAGGTCGTCGAAGATCTGGTATTTCTCGACGATCTCGGGGGGGATATTACGTGTAGCCAGTTTCGGGTCGTTGCTGAAGAAGCGTTTTCCATTGACGAGGATGCGGGTTACCTTTTCCCCCTGAGCGGTGATGTTGCCGCTGGCGTCGACCTGTACCCCGGGTAGTTTTTTCAGCTGGTCTTCCGCTACCGCATTGGGTTTTGTCGCAAAGCTTTCCGCGTTGTATTCTATGGTATCCTTTTTTATCTGCATGGGTGGGCGCTGGATGACCACTTCGGCCAGCAGGTCCGCCTCGCGGTGGAGATAGATGGCAGAAAGGTCGATATCCCTGGTGACGTCATCGATGCTGAGCCGTTTGCGGAAATGATGGTATCCCTGGAAGGTGACCAGCAGGCTATAATTGCCGGCGGCGAGGTTTTTGAAGAGAAAGGCGCCGTGTCGGTCGGTGATGGCGAATTGCACGTCCGTCGAGTCTTTTTCCGGCGTCAGGCTGACTGTTGCTTCGCTCAAGGGCGCCTTCCCGGCAGTATCCGCTATCATTCCCCTGATGGAACCCTTGAGCCGGCCCTGGGGGTAGGCATGGAAGGAAAGCAGCGATGCAAAAAGCGAGGTCAGTACAATATACTTTCTCATAACGTCGGGCTTGTGACTACAGACTGCTAAAATAGCAGCAAGTTTAGAGCCCCCGGGTGGATAGTTACTAATGGTGAAATGTACAAATGGCCGGGTGAACGTGTCGAAGCCCACCGGGTGAATGCCGTCCATTTGCCGGTGGATGGACAAAATCCCCTAACTTGCAAGTTAGCGCACTCAACCAGGACGTATGAAAAAGCTGATCTTAGTCTCTTCCCTGCTGGTTTTCCTGCAGGTGGCACACGCACAATTTCTGGGCATTCTGTATTATGATTGTACGATCAAGAACAAGACGATGACGACGATCTATCTGGCTAAGACGAAGGTCTTGCTGGAATCCAAGATCTATCCCATGAAGGGGGGCGCGGCCGATATCAGGGCGGCGAAGGAGCAGGACGACCTGATCTTTGATTTCGATGCGGGCAAGGTCATCCGGCTTGTGTCGAAGCGGAAGTCTGCTGTTACGGGGGACATGGCGCCTGTCACGGATGATCGTGTCGGCAAGCTCAGGGATGAGGATATCGCGGTGGAGGATAAGGGCGAAGAGAAGGTAGGCGATTACGGCTGTCACCACTATAATGTGAAGATCAAGAACAAGAATGTCGAGCTCTGGATCACCAAAGATCTGGGTACTATCCCGATATATATGATCTCGCAATTCGATTACTATCCGGCGGGCTCGTTGCTTTTCGATAAGCTCAAGGCGGCCGGTGCGGAGGGCGTCGTTGTCCGGTCCAGAGAGGACCAGGTGGAGGTCAATCTCACGAATGTGCAAAGAAAGACGGTCCCGGCGTCTTATTTCGAGATCCCTCCCGGGTATTCCAAGATGTGATTGCAGGGCTGGATGTGATCCGGCGCCGCGATGGCCGTACACCCGGGGCGCGCTTAGAGGACGAGAGCTGCGTGGAGCCGTTTCAATGCTTCTGCCGGTTCGCCGCAAAAACCCGGATGCACCTTCGAGGTCTGCAGGATGGTGCTGCGCTGAGCGGTAAGCCAGCGAAATCTGCCGGCCGCATCCAGCTGGCCGATGGGGCCGCCGGAGGCTCCGCCGCGTACCACTTCGGCGAATGCCCGGAGATGGCCTTGCAGCTCTTCCATGTCCAGCGTCGGGGCGAATGTCTGCAGCCGGACCGGATCGAGGGTATAGACCAGGTTGAGATATTTCTTTTTGGCGCAATACAAGATCACCCCCACGTTGAGGAACTCTTCCCGGTCGACCCGGGGCACGACGCGGATGACCGCGTACTCAAATAATATTTTCTCTTGCATGGAGGGCGTGCGCATTCACGGCATAATTTACAAATATGGACGAAGAAGCGATACGCGTCGTCAGGAAATCCTTGTAGATCTGACGGATGGCGGCCGGCGTTTCCGAATCCGAAGCTCCCGGAAAATTCACCAGCCATTGATCGGGGACCAGGTCTACGACAGCGGCGATGCGTTGTGGCGTCAGCAGCTCGCGAAGGACCGCATCCGCTTCCAAAAGCCGGCAAGCCCGGGGCAACAGCACATGATCTTTGACCTGGACAAAGGGCCGAACGGCCTGTTCATTAGCCGGCGTTCCCCAGCTATGGTGAAAATATAACGATGCGCCATGGTCGATGAGCCACAGCTCTTTGTTCCAGACGAGCATATTGGTGTTACGGGCGGTCCGGTCGACGTTTGTGAGCAGGCAATCCAGCCATACGATCTTGGAGGCCAGCAGGGCATCGGTGCTGTTGACTACGGGGTCGAAGGTGATCGATCCGGACAGATAGTGCAATCCCATGTTCAGACCGGTACTGGCCTTTAGCAGGTCCTGTATCTCCTCGTCCGGTTCGGTTCGGCCCAAGGCCGCGTCGAGTGTCGCCAGTACGATCTCCGG
>DASZOW010000136.1:0-10590 GCA_035550615.1 Puia sp. | reverse complement strand
AAGCTGCATGTACCGGTCGGCATCATTGTGACCTGTTGGGGCGGGACGACGATCCAGGCCTGGATGGACAAGGAAAGTCTGCAGCCTTTTCCCGGCATTTATATTCCGACGGCGGCCGATCCCTTGAGAAGTCCGGAGTTTGATCATCCGCATGCGGCAACCTTGCTTTTCAATTCGATGATCCGGCCGATAGAAGGGTATGGGATCAAGGGGTTTATCTGGTACCAGGGAGAGGCGAACCGGTTCGAGCCGGTGGTGTACCAGAAAGCGATGCCGGCGATGATCAAGCGGTGGAGGGAGGTATGGAAGTCGGGTGATCTGCCTTTTTATTATGTGCAAATTGCGCCTTATGGATATGCCGGGTCCAATGACTATTATTCCGCTTTATTACGGGAGTCGCAGCTAAAGGCGATGAACAAGCTGCCGAATTGCGGCATGGCCGTGTTGACGGATGCGGGAAAAAAGACCAGAATTCATCCGCCGGATAAGACCGTCGTCGCTCAACGGTTATCGTATTGGGCTTTGGCTAAAACCTATCATCGACCCCGGGTCAGGTATGCGGGCCCGGTCCTTAAGCGAGAAAAGATAAGGGGCGATAGTGCATATTTGTATTTTGACAATGCCGAAGACGGTCTGGTGGCGCCGGATGGTAAACTGGCATGTTTTGAGGTGGCGGGAGACGACCGCGTATTTTATCCGGCAAACGCGGTTATCCGTGATAAGAACCAGGTGGTGGTGGAAAGCGACCGGGTGAAAAAGCCGTTGTCGGTGCGTTATGCGTTCAAGAACTGGGTGCAGGGAGATCTATACAACAAAGCCGGGCTTCCGGCGTCTTCTTTCCGTACAAACAGTTGGGAACCCAAGCCCAATGTCGTCCTCATCGATGCCTACCGAGCTGGATATGGAGATCCCGGCTGTTATGGGGCAACGCGTTTTCAGACGCCGAATATAGACCGGATCGCCGGGAGCGGGATACGATTTACCAATGCGCATGATTCGTCCGGCGCCGATACAACTACGCTGCTGCGAATGTTTCAAACGGCCGGTTATCAGACGGCGGTAGTGGGCAGTACACAAAAAGCCCAGGACTTTATTGTGAAGAATTGGAGCAGACCCTTTGTGCTGGATCTTGTTTCGGGGGATGCGATCCCGCGATTGGATTCCAGTGTAGGGCAACTGCGAAGCACCCTTGACAGTATGGAGCTGTCCGAGAATACCATCTTTGCTTTTGTCGGTGGCAACCGGGGCGTACCGGATGCCGGGAAGCGGGTCCCGTTTGTCGTTTCCTGGTATGGGAGAGTAAAAGCGGGAACGGTCTCCGATGCGTTGATAAGCCGGGCGGGCATATTTCGTTTTATTTACTGCTTTGCCAGCGGAACCAGCGAATGCCGAGGAAGGTGAATACGATGGTATAGCCGATGGTAACGAGGAGGGCCATAGAAGACTGTGTATTCCACGTGTTCGGGTTGAGGGCGTCGGCGAGGATATGCTGTACGGTGCCATAAGGAGACCACAGCGAGATATCACCGAGTTTTTTTCCAAGCAAACCGATAGAGGCGAACATGCCGACCATGATGAATATGAAATATACGAGGCGGGTGACGACGTTGACGGTTTCCGCATTGCGGATCAGGCCTACGATCACCTGGCCAAGGCTGAGATAGATGGCGCCGCCGACGATGGAAGCGAGGAAGGCGAGAACGTAACCTTTGGCCGTCATCGTGATATGATCCGATTGGAAGCCGACGATGAACAGGATGAGTGTGACGATGGCGATCATCATAAGTTGCACGGTGAGGCGGCTTACCATGATGGTCCAGCGTGGGGCCGGCGTGATCCGGAGGCGTTGGAAGATGCCTTTGTCGCGGTCGCGGGCGATGGAGTTGGTATAGCCCATGAGGCCGATGGCGTTGAGGCCGACGGTGATACAGTTAGCCAGGACATTGGCGGCGCCAATCCTGGGAACGAGGCCTTTCCAGCTGATGAGGATGACCGCGGGGATCAGGATGACGAGGATGGTGGCCCGGCGGTTTCGCCATTGCGTGGTGAGGTCGGCGCGGAGCAGGGCCGAGAATACGGTAGAGGTGCCGGGCAAGTCGATTATGGGCCTGGCGGCGGGAGCGAGTGTAGTAGAGTGGGCAGTTACAGTAGATGACATATAATCAGTTTATGAGCGTTAAGAACGTACGGAGGAGCCGGTGAGACCGATGAAGACGTCTTCGAGGGTGATGCGTCCGCGGCGGGAGGCACGGATGACCTCGGGGCGGTCGCGGTTGTTATCGACGATGGCCTGTGGCGTATCGATGGTGATGATCTGGCCGTGGTCGATGATAGCGATCCGATCGCACACCGATTCAGCTTCTTCCATGGAGTGGGTGGTGAGGAGGATGGCGTGGCCTTTATCGCGCATGGCTTCGATCCTTTCCCAGAGCTGGCGTCTGGATTGCGGGTCGAGACCGGTGGTCGGTTCGTCCATGAGCAGGAGCGTCGGGTTATGGATGGTGGCGATGACGAGTGAGACCCGTTGTTGCTGGCCGCCCGAGAGCTGGCCGAAGCGTTTGCCTGCGGCGTCGCCGAGCTTGATGTCGTCGAGGATGCGGTCTATCCGTTCCCTGGTGAGGGCGACCCCGTGGATGCCGGCGTAGAGCCGGATGATCTCGGCGATGGTGAGCTCGGTCTGGAAACTGGTCGATTGGAGCTGTACGCCGAGGCAGGCGCGGGCATGAAGAGGTTGTTTGCGGGAGTCGTAGCCGGCGACGTTGATCGTGCCGGAGGTCGGTGTCAGCAGGCCTTCGATGGCGCTAAGCGTGCTGGTCTTTCCGGCTCCGTTGGGACCCAGGAGGCCGAATATCTCGCCGGGTTGGACCTCGAACGAGACTTGTTTGACGGCATGGAAGCTGCCGTAACGGACGTCCAGGTTCTGGATCTGTAGAACGGGTTGGTTTGTGCTCATGTATGCTAAGATATGCTGATATAAAAGATAACGCAAGCCCCGGGCGGCGGTTTTCCGGATTATGCCGGTAAGGGGGCCGGGTTTGGCGGCGAAAGAGGGGGGCTAAGGGTTAACAATTATATACTTCGTTAACGTGTAAATGATGGCAGGAAGACATAACTTAGAGTAAAACCCTCTTAGTTATGCGAAAGACCGCATTCTTTATTTTGATTGTTTTTCTGTTTGCCGGCGTTAACCGTTTGTCGGCGCAATCCCTGCAGAATACTGCGTGGAAATTTTATGTAGATGCCTTACATGATACACTGACCATGCATATCGGGGCCGATACGGCGTATTCGACCTCGAGCACGGGAGAACTGATCGTCAGGTCCCATATCGAAGTGGTCAAGGATACCTTGAAGCTCAGGGATATCGACGGCGAGTATCCGTGTATGGATGGGGAGGGCGTTTACCGGTTTACGGTGGATGGGGATTATCTCAGTTTTTTTTTGGTGAATGATCCGTGTGAGAACCGAAGCGGCGCGTTAAGGGATTTGAAAATGAAGAGGACCGACGGCAAATAAAAAACCGGGCAAGCGCCCGGCTTTCTTTTTATAGAACCCTGTGTTTGTAATTAGAGAGAAGTTACCGTTGTGTTCTCGGTGACGGTCTTCACTACGCGGAACTGACGAACGATCTCGTTGTTAGCGTTGCGGATGACGAAGGTCGGAGCGATATCCGTATCGGCGTTCTCGATGTACACGTTCTTGGAGAAGTGCGTTTCGCTGAACTGCTGATGGTAAACGACGTCACCGTTGTCGTTCTTGATGATCAGGGAGAATTTCTCTCCGGTCGGGTTTTCGTACTGAACCTGGAAAACGACGTTGTTATCGGTGGTGCCGACGTATTTTACAGATACCTGTTCGTCGTTGATGGATGCTTTCTTGCTGCCGCCATTGGCCTGGCTTGCCAGGGGATTGCTAACGATCACTACGAGGGCTGCGGCTACTACTGCCAGGGCTTTTACTACAGATTTCATTGCTATTAAAATTTTATATTTTACAAAATGGTTAACAAGTTGAGCTGGCAGGCGAATCGTCGGATGATATGGCAGGCGAGATGTGAAGTATGGCGAGCGGATCGGAGATTCAGTGGAGTGGTGCTCTTTGGCTGAATTGTTACACAAATTTAGGCGGGTGTGACGGGCGATACAAACCCAGTTTAAACGATTCTCATTATGCCAACCGAGTTGGTGGACTAGTTAACCTGCTGATCTTTAGTTAATTAAAAGGCTGGTTTGTATGACAACCAACTCTTTTTGGAGCAGTGAAAAAATAGGGTATTTTTAGTGTTACTCTATACGCATACTATGAACAGAATACTTTTTCTGACGACCCTGGCCCTGGCCATTACCTGGAAAAGCAATGCACAGGAGCATCCGTTATGGATGCGTTATCCTGCGATCTCGCCGGATGGATCGACAATCCTGTTCAGTTATAAGGGAGATATCTATACGGTGTCTTCCAGGGGCGGTACGGCCGTACCGTTGACGATCAGCGAATCTTACGAATATGCACCGGTGTGGTCGCATGATGGTAAGTGGATCGCCTTCTCTTCGGATCGCTATGGGAATTTCGATGTGTTCGTGATGCCGTCGAATGGCGGGGAGGCCAAGCGGCTGACCTATTTTTCGGGCAATGAGATCCCGAGCAGTTTTTCCGCCGATGACAAGCGGATATTGTTTTCCGCGCATCGCCAGGACCTGGTCACGGATGGGCAGTTCCCGACGGGGGCGATGCCGGAGCTGTACAGTGTGCCGGCCGGCGGCGGTCGGGTGAGCCAGGTGTTGCCGATCCCGGCGTTGAGCGCCACGGTGGATGGCGCGGGAGACAAGATCATCTATGAGGACCAGAAAGGTTATGAGAGCGAATGGCGGAAGCATCATACTTCCTCGGTGACGAGAGATATCTGGGTATATGATATCAAGACGGCGAAATATACGCGGTTGACGACATTCAAGGGTGAGGACCGGAATCCCGTGTTTGGCGGGGATGATGCTTCCTATTATTATCTAAGCGAGCAGGGGGGAAGTTTCAATGTGTACAAGAGCTCCTTGAACGATCCGGCGACGGCGGTGGCTCTGACGCATTTCAGTAAACATCCGGTGAGGTTTCTGACTCGTGCAAAGGATAATACACTTTGTTTCGGTTTCGATGGTGAAATATATACACAGGCGCCGGGCGCCGAGCCGCAGAAGGTAGCGATCCGGGTGGCGGAGGACGGCCGGGCGAATTTAGAGAAGATCCTGCCGGTAAACGGAGGCGTCACGGAGATGAGATTATCGCCGAGCGGGAAGGAGATCGCGTTTGTGTTTCGGGGAGAGATCTTTGTGACTTCGGTAAATGGGGGCATCACGAAACGGATCACCAACACGCCCTGGCAGGAGCGCAGCGTGAGTTTTAGCCCGGATGGGCGGAGACTGCTTTTTGCGGCGGAGCGGGATGGCAGCTGGAATGTTTATACGGTCTCGATCCAGCGGAAGGAGGAACCCTATTTCTTTGCTTCGACGGTGTTGAAGGAAGAGACCGTGATCGCTACGCCCGCGGAGGAATTCCAGCCTGCGTATTCGCCCGATGGAAAGGAGGTCGCTTATCTCGAGGACCGTGTGACCCTGAAGGTGATCAATCTCGCAAGCAAACAAACCCGGGTGATCCTGCCGGCGGATAAGAACTATTCGTATGCAGACGGGGATCAGTATTATCAGTGGTCGCCGGATGGGAAATGGTTTCTCGTGCAATATGGATTGCCCGGCAGGGTGATGACGCCGGAGGTCGGGTTGGTGGCGGCCGACGGAAAGTCGCCGGTGATCGATCTGACGCTTAGCGGTTATAATGATGGGAATCCGAAGTGGTCGATGGATGGGAAGATGATGATCTGGGGTTCCGACCGCGAAGGAGCAAGACAGCAGGCGGGATATTCCATAACCGGGGATGTCTATGGGATGTTCTTTTCCAAGGAGGCGTTCGACCGCTTCAAGCTATCGAAGGAAGAGTTTGCGTTATTGAAAGAAGTGGAAGACAAGTCAAAGAAAGATTCGGCCGCCGCCGCAGTCAAGACGGAGAAGAAGAGGGGGAAGGAGAAGGACACCGCGAAGGCGAAGAAAGATTCGATAAAAACGATCAAGATAGACTGGGATAATCTGACAGATCGTAAGCTGCGGCTGACCACGCATACTTCCGATGCGGCGGACTGGCTGCTGAGCAAGGATGGAGAGAAGCTATATTATCTGAGCAAGTTCGAGAAGGGATATGATCTGTGGATGACGGAGACGCGGACCAAGGCGACAAAGCTGTTTGCCAAATTGGGCGCCCGGTATGCGGGCATGGAGCTGTCGGCGGATGGCAAGTCCATCTTTGTGCTGGCGGAGGGAAAGATCACGAAGATCGATGCCGAGAACGGCAAGGCGGAGCCCGTCGGGATCAGTGGGGAGATGGTATTAAAGGATGCGGATGAGAAGGCTTATATCTTCGATCATGCCTGGCGGCAGATAAAGGAGAAGTTTTATGTCGCGGATATGAATGGAGTGGATTGGAATTTTTATTATACGGCGTATAAGAAGTTCCTGCCTTATATCGACAACGATTATGATTTTGCCGAGATGTTGAGCGAGATGCTCGGGGAGCTGAATGTTTCGCATACCGGCTGCTATTACTTTGGCGCCGGCCGGCCGACGGGTGACAGGACGGCTTCTTTGGGTATCTTCTATGACTATAGCTATACGGGTCCGGGTTTGAGGATCGCGGAGGTCATTGCCGGCGGTCCGCTGGATAAGTTCTCGGAGCGGATCAGGCCCGGGGTCATCCTGGAGAAGATCGACGGCGAGCCGATCACCGATACGGTGGATCATTATATGTATCTGAATCGCAAGGCGGGGAAGCTGATGTTATTGTCGTTATACGATCCTAAGAGCGGCGTGAGGTGGGAGGAGACGACGAAGCCGATCAGCCTGGGAGCGGAAAATGAGTTATTGTACAAACGTTGGGTGAATATGCGGCGTAAGGAGACAGATTCGCTAAGCCAGGGGAAGATCGGGTATATTCATGTAGAGGCGATGAATGACGAGAGCATGCGGACCGTCTTCGAGGAGGCGTTGGGGAGGAACCTGGAGAAGGAGGCGTTGGTCATCGATACGCGTTGGAATGGGGGAGGTAATATCCATGAGCAGCTGAGTGATTTTCTGAATGGAAAAAAATATTTCGATATTATCCCGCATGGGCAGTATGTGGGGTCGGAGCCGCAGGACAAGTGGGTGAAGCCGTCCATTGTGCTGGTGGGAGAGGCCAATTATTCCGATGCGCATCTTTTTCCGGCGGCGTATAAGCTCAAGAATGTGGGTAAGACGCTGGGGATGCCGGTGCCTGGTACGGGCACCTTTGTATGGTGGGAGGCGCAGATCGATCCCAACCTGGTCTTTGGGATGCCGATGGGTGGGTGGCGTACGCCGCAGGGGTATTTTGAAGAGGGTCATCAGCTGGATCCCGACATCATGGTGCGCGATGAGCCGCAGGTTCTTTCTGCCGGGCATGATCAACAGATCGAGGCGGCGGTCAAGGAGCTGTTGAAGAAGTGACAGCGATCCGGGCGCCCCATTTTTCCAATACGGAGGCGAGCTGTTCGAGGTCGACCGGTTTGCTGAGGTAGTCGTTCATGCCTTCTGCCAGACATTCGTCGCGGTCCTGGCGGGTGACATTGGCTGTGATGGCGACGATGACCGGTTGCGCCCCATTGCCGGCGCGAATACGGCGGGTGGCTTCGAGGCCGTCCATTTCCGGCATTTGTACGTCCATGAAGATCAGGTCGACATCTCCTTTTTTTAGCGTTTCGAGGACTTCTTTGCCATTGGCGGCGACGCATGGTTCATAGCCCATCTTGTTGAGGATGATGAGTGCCAGCTGTTGGTTGATGGGGTTGTCTTCGGCCAGCAGGATGCGGAGCGGATATTTTTCTGCCAGTGGCGGAATGTTTGGGTTGTCGGCGGGCATGGACCGTACCGGAACGGGGCGGGCCTGTATGGTAAACGTGAAGGTGGCGCCGGCGCCGGGTTGGCTTTCCACGTTGATGCGGCCGTTCATGAGTTCGATGAGGCGTTGCGAGATCGAGAGGCCGAGGCCGATGCCGCCGTATTTGCGGGTGACGGAGGAGTCTACCTGGGAAAAAGGTTGGAAGAGGCGGTGGAGCTGGCTGGGCATGATGCCGATGCCGGTGTCTTTGATCTCGAAGCCCAGTGTTATCTGGCCGGCGGGGTTATCCGCCTGGGCGGGGCCTTGTGCGAGGAAGACGCGGATGCCGATCTCGCCTTGCCTGGTAAATTTGACGGCGTTGCCGACGATATTGATGAGAATCTGGCGAAGGCGGTGGCTATCTGTGAAGATGCGGGCGGGCACGTCGTCGGCGATCTGGGCGTGCAGGAGGATATCCGCGTTGATGGTGCGGGCCATGAACACATCCAGGACGCTTTCCACGCAGGTATGGATGTCTGTGGATTTTTCTTCGAGCGAGAGCTGGCCGGATTCAATGGCGGAGAAATCGAAGATATTGTTCATGACCGTCAGGAGGCTTTCGCCGCAGGAGCGGATGGTGTCGATGTAGCCCCTTTGTTCTTTATTGAGGGAGGTCGTGTCGAGGAGGGAGGTCATGCCCATGATGCCGTTCATGGGAGTGCGGATCTCGTGGCTCATATTGGTGAGGAAGAAGCTTTTTGCGCGGAGAGCTTCTTCGGTTAACCGGGCTTGCTGGTCGGCCTGGAGGCGTAGCTGGGCGGCACGTCCGCGGAGATGGCGGATGGTGACGAGGCTGTAGATGAGGCAGGTGGCGACGATCCCGATGATCAATCCTACGGCCAGACCATACATGCTGGAATGGGCGGGTTGTACAAACAGGAACAGGTGTGCCAGTACTGTGGTTTTAAGGGGTAAGGACAGCATTCAGCTTGGGTTTCAGAGCTTAACAAATAGGTTCGTAAAACCTCAGGGACAATACGTTAACGGTAAGTGGGTAGTTATATTTTCAAGTGTTCGCGGTTTTTAACACAGATAGGGGTTTATTATTAGGTGGCGAGGGGGTTGGGGGAGATATTGCTGTCGATGTGGCAGTAGACTGACGTGGCTTCCGGCGGGGAGGGGTGATCGGCAAACAGATTGTTATAGGTTAGTTATAGAATAGTTATAATACAATCGTCGGTTTAACCTTGAATGGTTTTTGCGATCTTATAGATGAAAACAAAAAATCTTAAGATATGAAAAAGCTATTCATCTTACTTTTCTCGTTCGGCCTGGCTTATGGAGCTTCGGCTCAGCGGGTCGGGCATGGGAGTGTCGCCATAGGACATGGCGGCTTTCATCGGGGTTATTATGGGCATGTATGGGCGCCGAGGACATATGTAGGCGTTGGATTTGGTTTTGGTTATCCGTGGGGCTGGGGTTATCCCTGGTATGGTCCATACGGGCCGTATCCGCCTTATTACTATGGGTATGGGGCTATGCCTAACCAGCTGGAGCTGCAGGTGCGGGATATCAAGAATGACTATGCTGCGCAGATCAAGGATGTGAAGCATGATAAGGCGCTTTCCCGGAAAGAGCGCCGGGATAAGGTCAATCAGCTGAAGACCGAGCGGGACAATGCGATCGTGCAGGCGCGTCATGACTATTTTGATCATTCCAGAAGGAATTACAACAAACAGAATCAACAGAAGAACGGTAATGGATCTTCTTCTTCCGGCGACGATCCCGGTTACCAGGAGCAGGGTTCCAATGCCACAGGTTCAAAATAGTTGAGTATACTTAGGCTTTAGTATTTTTGGGGGTCGCCGCAGGCGACCCCTTTTTTATGGAGAAATTTACCGACAAGGTTGTTTGGATCACGGGCGCTTCTTCCGGTATCGGGGAGGCGTTGGCTTATGCGTTCTCTGCCGCCGGAGCGCGGCTATTGTTATCCAGCCGGCGTACGGAGGAACTGGAACGGGTCAAGAAGAATTGCGCGCGGCCGGACCGGGCGCGGGTATTGCCGGTGGATCTGCTCAAGATCGATACGCTGGCGGAGCGGACGGCCGAGGCTATCGGCGCGTTTGGGCAGGTCGATATCATGATCCATAATGGCGGCATCACGCAGCGATCGCTGGTCATCGAGACCGACCTGGAAGTACAACGGCGGGTCATGGAGCTGAACTATTTCAGCTATGTGGCGTTGACGAAGACTTTGCTGCCGCATTTTGTGCAACGGCGGTCGGGGCATTTTGTGGTGATGAGCAGTGTCATGGGAAAGATCGGGACGCCGATGCGGTCGGCGTATGCGGCATCGAAACATGCGTTGCATGGCTTCTTCGATTGTCTGCGGGCGGAGGTGGCCGCATCCAACATCCTGGTGACGATCCTGACGCCGGGGTATATACAGACGAATATTTCGCATCACGCGTTGACGAAGGATGGATCGGAGCTGGGTGCGCAGAGCGAGAATATCGCCAAGGGGTTTCCGGTAGGTAAGGCGGCGGAGCAGATCCTGCGGGCGGTCGCCCGCGGCGTTTTCGAGGCCTATATCGGGAAGGCTTCCGGCAGTGAGCGACTTGCGCTGGTGTTGAACCGGTTGGCGCCGGGGAGGTTGAT
>DASZOW010000135.1:0-5755 GCA_035550615.1 Puia sp. | reverse complement strand
TGCGTGGGATGAATGCGCCGGACGGTGTCGAGACTTTCGCGGATCAGGGGAAGCAGGAAACACGGTATCATGTGATATTCGAGCTTGCCCGCCCGGATCTTCGAGACATCCAGCAGGTCGGTGACGAGGCGGTTCAGCTTGTTGACCTGGCGAAGGGCTTTTTCGGTGAACTGTTTCGGCAGCCCCTTGGGCGACTGATCGGCGAGCAGTTGCAAATAGGCTTTGACGGTAGTGATGGGCGTCCGCAGCTCATGGCCGGCCACGCCGATGAACTCGTCCTTTTTTGAATTCAACTGTTTGATCTCTTCGTATAGTTTGGCATTCTCAAGGGCTATACCGGCTTGCGCCGCGATGCCGCTGACGAGCTTTTCGTGCTCGGCCTTGAATACTCCGGGCTGGGAATGGCCAAAAAATAAGCCGCCGATGGCAGGCCCGCCCGAAGGAGAATTGACGGGTACGGCCAGGTAGCTGACCACGGGCAGATGTCCTGGCGGCATACCATAATAGGGCGCATTTTTCCCATATCGCGGATCCTGCCGGATGTCATCCGATCTCAGAATTTCGCGGCCTCTAAAGGTGACGCCAAATACTTCCGTAGGCCGGGGAAGCGGAAAATCTTTGAAGTCGTTGCGGGTTGCTCCTGAGAGGGTGTACAGCGTATAAGGTTCGCCGCGAGCGTCCACGGTATTGTAGAAAAAGGCGCCGAATTCGGCATTGGAGAGCTGGGTGGTGATATCGGTGACCTTTTGCAGAATGGATTGCACGTCCAGGTTCTCGGAGACGGCCCTGCCCGCGGACAGCAGAAGCTCCTGGATGTGGGCGTGAGTCTGTAGCTCCAGCTGCGAGCGAACCTGGTCGGTAATATCCCGGGCGATCTTAGAGGCGCCGATGATGCGGCCGTCGGGGGTTTTTATAGGCGAGATGGTAAGCGAGATGGGGATCATCTTGCCGCTTTTTGTGACCCGGATGGTTTCGAAATGTTTTACCTGCAAACCATTGCGGATGCGATGGATGATCATATCCTCCTCATTGAGCTTATCCGGCGGGATCAGCAGGGAGATGTGTTTCCCGATGACCTCGGATTCCGTATAGCCGAACATTCTTTCTGCCGCACGGTTCCAACTCGTGATCCTGCCCTCCAGCGTCTTGCTGATGATGGCATCTTCCGAGGAATCGATGATGGCGGCCAGCATGGCCTGCTTGTTCTCGATGTCCCGCAGTTCGGCGTCTTCAGGGGTGAGAGTCTCGTCCATAAACGCGAATTTAGCGGGATCGGTTAACAAACGGATAACAAAAGGGCCGTTCTCATGGGATTTTAAGCGGTTTCTAATCAAATTCTAATGTCGCCGGTGGCTCAATAATTGCAGAACTACCCCCTTTGTGATGCGCCAGACGTTTGCTCTCTCCCTGCTCATATCTGCCCTGTTATCAGCTTTTTCCGCGGTTGGTCAGCATACCGTCGACCCCGGTACTCGTAAGCAGGCCGCGGTGAGGCCGCCGAGGAATGGCGGCGATTCCACACACCACAACGATACCACGCGATTCCACTATGTGTATACGGGAACGGGCACGATCAACAATTCGAATTCGCTGCACTCCTACGTGTTGTCCAATGCCCTGAAACTGAGTATGGTCAAGAAAAGTGCAGAGGTCAATTTCGGCAACAGCTGGGTCTATGGCAAGCAGAACTCGGTGGTCACCAACAATGACTTTTCGTCTTCGCTGGATATGGGGCTTTATAAGACGCTGCGACATTTTTTCTATTGGGGGGTTGCTACGTATAATCACAGTGTTCCGCTGCAGATCAATCATCAGCTACAGACGGGGCTTGGACCGGGTTATAATATCGTCGATAAGAAAAAGGCGGAGCTGCGGGTCACGGATGGCGTCATCTTTGAGGTCAATGATCTGTACGATAGTCTTTATGGGGCGCCGGGGGGAAATATTTTCCGGCGGGACCGCTACAATACTTTCAGGAATTCGGCTCACCTGATGTTCCACTGGGTTGTCGGCGACCATTATACTCTCGATGGTTCGGGTTTTTTGCAGAATAGTTTTGCGCACTGGAATGATTATATCCTGCGGCTTTCGGGTACGGCGGCGATCCAGCTGTACAAATGGATCAGCTTTACGACGTCGGCTTCTTACAGTATGTTCAGTCGCACGAGGGGGAGGAATACGCTGGTGAGCTTTGGGTTGAACATTACGCGGTGAGCGGGAACCGGACGATGCTCCGGCAGATAGAAGGATGAGCCGCTGACGCAAGGCTCTGCTGAACGGAATGGTGATCCGGCGCGGGTTGGCAATCCGTGATCCGATCCCTATATTTGCGCGCCATTTATCAATCATTCTCTATACATGCCGTTTCTGGAAAAGCAACTTATTATAAAACGATCCACCCTGAAAGGCGCGGGCAAGGGGCTGTTTACCACCAAGGATATCGCCAAGGGGAAGAAGATCGTGGAGTACAAGGGGAAGATCACTAAGTGGAAAGATGTCGACGACCAGGGTGGGCTCAACGGCTATATTTATTATGTCAACCGGAATCATGTGATCGACGCCTCGGACGCCACGGATGCGTTGGCGCGGTACGCCAATGATGCCAAGGGTTTTGCGCGGGTGAATGGCATCACCAATAATTGCACTTACCGCATCGAAGGTCTGCGGGTCTTTATTTACTCCATTAAGAACATTCCCGCAGGCAGCGAGCTTTTTGTCGGGTACGGCAAGGAGTACTGGGATATTATCAAAGCGAATTGGGGGGTCAAATAGGCCGCTGTACGCGGCGGTCCGGCGATTTGGGCTTTGGCGGATGGAACGGCTATTTGCCGAGCAGGGCCTTGGCTTTGGCGACGACATTACTCACGGTGAACCCGAATTCTTTGAACAGATCGGCGGCGGGCGCGGACTCGCCGAAACGGGTCATACCCAGCATGTCGCCTTCATCGGTAATATATTTATGCCAGCCCATGGGCGAGGCGGCCTCGACGGCAAGACGTTTCCTGAGGCCTTTGGGGAAGATCCGCTGTTTGTAGTTATCGTCCTGTTTTTCGAAGAGCTCCCATGAAGGCATACTGACGACGCGGGCCGCGATGCCGTTCTCCCGAAGCTTTTGCTGCGCCTGCAGGATCAGCTCTACCTCGGAGCCGGTGGCGATAAGGATCAGCTCCGGCGCCCTGTCCGGTTCCGACAGGATATACGCGCCCCGGCTGACGTCGCCAATGGTCTTATAATTCCCCGTTTCGATGATCGCGATATTCTGCCTCGTCAGGATCAGGCATACGGGACCGCCTTTATGCTCGATGGCGATCTTCACGGCCTGTACGGTCTCGTTGGCGTCACCGGGCCGGATGACGGTGACATTGGGGATGCTGCGTAAACAGGCTAATTGTTCTACCGGCTGATGCGTGGTGCCATCCTCACCCAGCCCGATGCTGTCATGGGTATAGATCAATATGGGTTTGATCTTCATGATCGCGGCTAGCCGGATGGGGGGCCGCATATAGTCGGAGAAGATGAGGAAGGTCGCGCCGTAAGGCATCAGCCCTTTGGTCACGGCCATGCCGTTGAGGATCGCGCCCATGGAATGTTCGCGTACCCCGAAGTGGAAATTGCGGCCGCCAAAATTATCGGGACCGAAAGATGTTTCGTCCTTGAGATTGGTCTCGGTGCTTGGCGCCAGGTCGGCGGAGCCGCCGAGGAGGGTAGGCAGGGATTTCTCGATCGCATTCAACGCCTTGCCCATGGCGACGCGGGTAGACATCTTGCCTTCTTTGCCGTCGCCGGGCCGGAAAACGGGTAGCTTTTTTGCCCAGTTTTGCGGCAGCTTGTCCTGTAAGCCCGCCTCGTATTCGGCGGCAAGATCGGGATACTGCTGTTTATAACGATCAAAGAGATCGTTCCATTCTTTTTCGAGCGCCACGCCTTTTTCGCCGACGCTATGATAATATTCCAACACTTCATCGGGGACGACGAAGCTTTTTTCGGGATCGAAGCCAAAGACCTGTTTGACCAGCTTGACCTCGTCCGCTCCCAGCGGGCTGCCGTGCGCGGCGGCCGTGTCGTGCTTGTTGGGGCTGCCGTAGGCGATATGGGTGCGGATCTTGATCAGCGAGGGGCGCGTTTTTTCTTCGCGGGCGGCCTGGACGGCGCGATTGATGGCCGCGGTGTCGTTCCCGTCCGCAAGCTCCTGGACATGCCAGCCATAGGCCTCGAAGCGTTTGGCGACGTCCTCCTGGAAGGTAATGGCAGTATCCCCTTCGATCGAAATATGGTTGTCGTCGTAGAGATAGATGATATTGCCGAGGCCGAGGTGACCGGCGATAGAAGCGGCTTCGGAAGACACGCCTTCCATCATATCGCCATCGCTGCAGATCGCATAGATGCTATAATTAAAAAGTTCGAAGCCGGGTTTATTGAAACGGGCGGCCAGGTGTTTTTGGGCGATGGCCATGCCGATGCCATTGGCGAAGCCCTGGCCCAGCGGGCCGGTGGTGATCTCGATTCCGGGTGTCAGTCCATACTCCGGATGGCCGGGCGTCCTGCTGTGGAGCTGGCGGAAATTTTTGATATCATCGAGGGTGAGGTCATAGCCGGTGAGATACAGAAAACTATATTGAAGCATGCAGGCGTGACCGGCCGACAGGATAAAGCGATCCCGGTTCGGCCAGTGGGGATCCTTGGGATTATATCGCATGTGTTTTGTCCAGAGGACGTGGGCCATCGGCGCGGTGGCCATGGGCGTACCCGGATGACCGGAGTTGGCTTTTTGGACTGCATCGGCGGCGAGGACTCTTACGGTATCTATACATAATTGCTGGGTGTCTGTGGCGATAGCTGTGGGCATAAGAATTGATTTTTACTGGATTTAGCTTTTTTAAATCAATTTCTATGCCTCTACCTGACATCATCATCGATACGATCCGCCGGCAAGGCCCTATGTCTTTCAAGGACTTTATGGAAATGGCGTTATATTACCCCGGAGAGGGATATTATGCCTCGTCCGGCGACCGGGTGGGGGAAGGGGGCGATTTTTATACCAGTCCGTATCTGACCCGGCTTTTTGGAGAAATGATCGCGGGGCAATTGGAAGAGATGTGGGGATGCCTGGACCGTGGACCCTTTGTGGTGGTTGAATACGGCGCCGGGACGGGGTTGCTTTGCCGGGATGTCCTCACCAGGCTAAGAGAGAATCCGCCGTTGTACGGGCAGTTGCAATATGTCATCATCGAGAAGAGCCCGTGGATGCGAAAAAAAGAAAAGGAGCTGCTTGCCGCCGAGGGGCTTCTCGATAAGATACGCTGGGAGTCGTCCGTCCATGCGCTTGGGCCGGTGACGGGGGTGGTGCTCTCCAACGAGCTGGTGGATAATTTTTCCGTACACCAGGTGGTGATGGAAGACGAGCTGATGGAGGTCTTTGTGGGTTATGAGGATGGCTTTTTCGAGATCCTGCGACCCGCGGGAGAGGCGTTGAAGGAGTATCTCGCCGAGTTGCAGGTGAAGCTGCCGCGCGGGTTCAGGACGGAGATCAACCTGGAGGCCACGGAGTGGATACTCGAGGTTTCGGCGGCGATGAAAAAGGGGTTTGTGATCACCATCGACTATGGCAATTCATCTTCGGGGTTATATGGTCAGAGCGCGGGTGAGGGCACGCTCGTATGTTATCACCGGCATACGGTGAATCACAGCCCGTACCAGTGGATCGGGCAGCAGGATATCACGAGCCATGTGAATTTTTCCGCGCTCGAGCTTTGGG
>DASZOW010000134.1:0-2558 GCA_035550615.1 Puia sp. | reverse complement strand
TGACTCGGCCTTGCGGTGTGCAGACGCTGTCTTTGTATCTATGAACAGGGTTCTAAGGATGGTTTTGCCATCGCTATTACCCAGCGCTTCGGAACAGGCGCGTTCGGGGTGCGGCATCATTCCGAAGACGTTTCGCGTCTCGTTACAAATGCCGGCGATATTTCTAAAGGAACCATTGGGATTGGCTTCGGGGGTGATGATCCCGGCCTCGTCGCTATACCGGTAAATGACCTGGCCGTTGGCTTCGAGCTTGTCCAGGGTCTGGTCATCCGCATAATAACGGCCTTCTCCATGGGCGATCGGTATCTTCAGCGCCCTACCCTGATCGCCGGCCCCGCGCAGATAGATATTCTTAGAGATGAACTGTTGATTGGCATTTCGCAGCAATGCGCCGGGCAGCAGATGCGATTCGCAGAGGATCTGGAAGCCGTTGCAGACGCCCAGCACCTTTCCCCCCTCGCCCGCGAAACGGGTGATGGCCTGCATGATCGGGCTAAAACGGGCGATGGCGCCGCAGCGGAGATAGTCGCCATAGGAGAAGCCGCCGGGAAGCACGACGCAATCCGACGGGCCGAACCCGGCCAGTTTGGTGTCTTTGTGCCAAAGCATAACTACTTCTTGTTCAAGATCTTGTTCCAGCGCGCCCTGCATATCGCGATCGCAATTGGACCCGGGGAAAACGACGACTCCAAACTTCATAAAGACTCCGAATTTTAAGCCACAAAGGTACTATTTTTTTGGTTAAGGGGGGGCCAGCGGTCCGGCAGCGAACTCATATGAAATAGTTCATAGCTACAATATATGCAACGATCAGCCAATGCAGGATATTGGGGCCGGTGGTTTTCGTAGGATAGTAATAGGCCGCGGAATGGAACGCCGCAAAGGGCACGGCCATGATGACCCAGTTCTCATAAGAGTTCACCCGGTTTATGAGGATGACCATGATGGAGACCAAGAGAAAGATCAGCAGCAGGCTCCAGCTTTTCCGGATCTGGATCAAAAATTTACTAAGATTTTTCTGGATGAAATAGCCCCCGATGATAAAAGGGATGACAAGCCAGGCCATGCCCATGGTGATCCAGATCGACGAGGGTTGGGCAGGCACGGTAAACACGATCCTGGGAACGATGTCCGCCCATTTCCATTGACCGGAAAGATAGAGTATGAGGAAAAGAAAATAATAGGGAAAGGTGAAACCCAGCAGGCCGACGAACCATTCCCGTACCCGGAAAGGCCGCATCGCGAGCAGGCCGAACAGGACCAGCAGCAGGAAGGCGATGGCCGGAATATAAAGCAGCGAGATGATGCCTGTCCAGATGCCGATATTGAAGATGGTCGTACCGGGCCGGTGACTGTTGTACAATTCCATCATCCGGTACCATACCCAGACCAGGATGGTGTTGATCAGCAGCGGCGCGGAAAAATGGCCCCAGTCGGGCAAAAGGGAGGTAATGAGTATATAGGACATGCCCGGCAGGAAATTGGGTTTGGGCAGGACCTTATAATGATTAAAGATGCGGTTGAACAGGATCGCCTGGGTATACAGCAGCAGGAAGCTCAGGATCGAAAAAAAGACCGGCGCATTGTGAAAGCCGCTGTCCAGACCTCTTATGATGACTCTATAGAGATAGTTGTCCTCCGGATGGAGGGGCGGGCTCACCGGATGCATGAACAGGGGGGCCTTCAATAGCAAGGCATAAGCTAATAATACGAGGGCGTTGGCCGGGGTTTTCTGTCTGAAGATGCCGATCATGGGTGTTCGCTCTAGAAATCAACTTTTGCAAAGCAAAGATAATTTCTGTAAAGACAAGGAATAATCGCTTCCCAACTGCTAACTTGTTTTCCATACCGCGGCATAAAATCGTATCCATGGTCCAGGTTCCGGAGCGTGGGGTAGCGGGTGACCCTTCCCTCGGGGGAGATGCTCTGGTCGTTTAGCAGCATGTTGCGGCGCTCGTAGAGATTGAACAGGAAATGCAATTCGCCGCCGGTATTGACCATCTCGTGCGAGATCAGGTTCTCCGTTTCATCGTCGAACTGGCTCTTGGGAATGACGCTGCTCCATTGGAGATTACCTTCTCCATCAAAGGACAGGACCATGATGTTCTCGGCATGGAAGCGGGTGGCATAGTTACCATAGTTCCTGGCCCACGGATTATAGTATGGACTATAATAGTACGGTGAATAGAATCCGCCGGGACCAAAGGCGGGGTTATACATATAATCCCAGCGATTGAACATATTCCCCCGGGAGGTGGTATAGAGGGATTCGGTGACGAGCAGGAAGCCGCCGTCCCGCTTAGTGACGACGTGTTTGATAAAAAAATCGTTGAAGGCCATCCGCAGATTGGCGTCTGAGCTTTTGGCCTGGGCGCGCAGCTCGTCGCTGAAAACGATGGTCTTTTCTTCTACGCGGCTATCGGTATTCTTGTCCCAGATCACTGAATAGAGCCCTTCTATATTGCCCCGCCGCTGTTTGTAATAGAATCCGGCAAGGATATACCGTTTATTATTGTTGTCGACCTTGATCTTGATCTCGTCGAGGATCCGGTCCCCGG
>DASZOW010000133.1:0-1570 GCA_035550615.1 Puia sp. | reverse complement strand
GGTTTTGATTTCCTGGTTTTGCTGTCTGTCTGTATGGCGTTTGTGGACCTGCTTTTGCGGACGGACAGCGTACATTTTGTACGGCAGCCGATGTTCTGGCTGGCGTCGGGGTTGTTCTTTTATAGTATAGAGTGCATCATCGGATATTCCGTCTATGAGTATAGCAAAAAAATGATCCTTTTCTGGATGTATAAGCTGATCCTTTTCTCCGCCGATTATTTGACGGATATGGGGGTCGTCGGATGTTTTATCTGTATCTATTTGGAGAGGAGCGTGAAGAAGCCGGAACCTGTTTGAGCTATGTATGGCACACAAAAAACCCCGGCGGCTTGTGGCTCCGGGGCTGGATCATAATATATGAAGTGATCAGTCTATCTTTCCTACCATGTCTTCGGGTTTCACCCACTGGTCGAATTGTTCGGGAGTGAGATATCCCAGCCTGACGGCCATCTCTTTTAGCGTGGTGCCTTCTTTGTGCGCCTTTTGCGCGATCTCGGCGGATTTGTAATATCCTATGTGCGTATTGAGGGCGGTGACGAGCATGAGGGAGTTCTCCACGTGTTTGCGAATGTTGGCTTCGATGGGTTTGATGCCCGCGGCGCAGCGTTCGGAGAAGCTGACGCAGCCGTCGCCGATAAGCCGGGCGCTGTGGAGGAAGTTGTAGATCATCACGGGCTTGAATACGTTGAGCTCGAAATGACCGGTGGCTCCGCCGATGTTGATGGCGACATCGTTACCGAGGACCTGTGCGGCGATCATGGTCAGCGCCTCGCATTGTGTAGGGTTGACCTTACCGGGCATGATGGAAGAGCCGGGTTCGTTGTCGGGGATAAAGATCTCGCCGATGCCGCTGCGCGGGCCGGATGACAGCATTCGGATATCGTTGGCGATCTTCATCAGGCTGACGGCTACGGTCTTTAGTGCGCCATGGGCTTCTACAATGGCGTCGTGCGCGGCGAGGGCTTCGAATTTATTTTCGGCGCTGACGAAGGGGAGGCCGGTGAGGGCGGCGATCTTTTTCGCCACGTTGTCGGCATAGCCGGGAGGTGTGTTGATGCCAGTGCCTACGGCGGTGCCGCCCAGCGCCAGCTCGGAGAGATGGGCGAGGGTGTTCCTGATGGCTTTCAGTCCGTGGTCGAGCTGCGATACATAGCCGCTGAATTCCTGGCCCAGGGTGAGGGGGGTGGCATCCATGAAGTGGGTGCGTCCTATCTTCACGACCTTCTTGAATTCGGCGCTTTTTGCGGCCAGGATATTACGCAGCTGTTCGATGCCGGGGATGGTGATCTCCACGAGCATTTTGTAGGCGGCAATATGCATGGCGGTGGGGAAGGTATCGTTGGAGGACTGGGATTTGTTCACGTCGTCATTGGGATGAAGGGTCTTTTCCTTATCTGTCAGCTTGCCTCCGGCCAGTACGTGGCCTCGATAGGCGACGACCTCGTTGACGTTCATATTGCTTTGGGTGCCGCTGCCTGTCTGCCAGACGACGAGAGGGAACCAGTTATCGAGCTTGCCGGCCAGTATTTCATCACAGACCTGTCCGATGAGGTCGGATTTTTCCTTGGGG
>DASZOW010000132.1:0-14221 GCA_035550615.1 Puia sp. | reverse complement strand
GGGGTAGTGGCCTATGTGTCTAAAGCCTGGATCCCCGGTTTCACACTCGCGTTGGGATTCCTGCTCGGCGGCATCGTCTCGCCACCGGACGCCGTTTCCGCAACGTCTGTTATGCACCTGGTCCGCGTACCGAGGAGGATCATGAGTGTATTGGAAGGGGAAAGCCTGCTGAACGACGCCAGCAGCTTGATCATCTTTCGTTTTGCACTTACCGCGGTGGCTACGGGAGAATTCGTCTTCCATCAGGCGCTCGGTAGCTTTCTGCTTGTCATCGTCATGGGCATTAGCGTGGGCCTCGTTATCGCCATGATCTATTATGCGATCCATCGCTGGCTGCCTACTAATGCCGATATCGATATCGTGTTGACCCTGACCGCCCCGTATGTCATGTACATCGTGGCCGAGGACTTGCATTTTTCCGGCGTATTGGCTGTCGTCAGCGGCTCGCTTTTTCTCTCGGCGCGCAGCCAGACATTTCTTAGCCATCGTAGCCGCCTCCGCGGGGCAGACGTGTGGTCGACCATCGGCTTTGTCCTCAATGGCCTTGTCTTTATGCTCATCGGCCTCGAACTCCCCGAGATCGTCAGAACGCTCGGAACGGTAAGCCTTCCGCAGGCCATCGGCTATGGCGCCGGCATCACCGCAGTCCTCATCGCCGCACGTCTGCTCTGTTGCTTGGGCTCCTCCATCTTTACCCGGTTTATCAGCCGCTACATCACCACCGCCGATAACAACCCCGGCTGGAAAGGGCCCCTCATCGTCGGCTGGGCGGGCATGCGTGGTGTCGTCTCATTGGCCGCCGCTCTCTCCATTCCCTTTACCATTCCGGGCGGTGCTGATTTTCCGCAACGCGATCTCATCATCTTCATCACCTTCATGGTCATCGTCCTCACCTTGCTCGTGCAAGGACTGACCCTCCCTGCGCTCATCCGCTGGCTAAAGATCAAAGACTCCGATCACGAGGTCTCACCCGAAGAACAGGACCTGCGCGTCCGCAAACGGCTGACGGCCTTCTGCCTCGCCTTTCTGATGGATAATTACCCGGATAGGATAGACGCTAACCCGCTCCTGAAACAGCTCAAAGGCCGTTTCTATGCCGATAACCTGGAACTGGCCCGCGAAAGCAATGCGCAGCGGGAGGAATACAAAAACATTTATCTAAAACTGCTGAAAAAAGAACGTAAATTCCTCTCCGATCTCAATCGGTCCCTCGATACGGACGAAGAGATCATTCGTAAATACCAGTATATCCTGGACCTCGAACAGGAAAAGTTGCTTAGCTTTTACGAAGCCATTGATCGACAATAACTAATGAAAACAATATCTGTATATGGAAATCATTAAAAGCATCCAGAACCGTATCTATGAGCTCAGGGGAGAAAGGGTCATGCTGGACCGCGACCTGGCCGCACTATACGAGACGGAAACCGGGGCGCTCAATCTGGCCGTCAAACGGAATATCAAGCGATTCCCGTCCGATTTCATGTTCCAGTTGACCAAAGAGGAGTACGATTCTTTAAGATTTCAAAATGAAACCTTGAACAACGACCCCCAATCTCTAAGATTTCAAATTGAAAGCTTAGATCCCCAATCTTTGAGGTCTCAAAATGAAACCTCAAACGCCCGCGGCCGCCACTCGAAATACCTACCCTACGCCTTTACCGAACAGGGCGTAGCCATGCTCAGCGGCATCCTGCGCTCGGACAAGGCTATCAATATGAACATCGCCATAATGCGCGCATTTGTAGAAGTTCGACGTATATTATTGAAAAACATGGATTTACGTGACCAGATCAAAGAGCTCAAGGATCGTATCGGTGAACATGATATGCAGCTTTCCCATATCTACGACGCCATGGAGAACCTGCTGGACGAAAAAGCCGGCCAAAAGAAATGGGAAGACCGGGAACGCATCGGCTTTAAACAGCGGTAGTCTTCGACCACGGCGAACCCGGGTCACACGATTTGCGCGGGAATTTTTTTTAATATACATTGTGTTAATCTAACGCATTGACTATGCCTGCCAAAACTCTTCTGCTTGCCAGCCTTCTTCTGGCCATTACCATCGTAACCTCATTTTCCTGCCACAACGCAACCACCGCCGGAAACCCCACCTACAGAGACCTCAACAAAAATGGAAAAATGGACGTCTACGAAGATCGTAGCCAGCCCATCGCCGCCCGCATCGACGACCTTCTCCATCAGATGACCCTGGAAGAAAAAGCCGGCATGCTCTTCATCAACGGCGCACGTGTCAATGAAGACGGCTCTATCGAAGACAAACCCGCCAAAGGCATCTTTGCCTTTGCACCCAACGCCCTCAACCTCATCCGGGAAAAGAAGATGAACCATTTCAATCTGTGGGCAGTGCCCGCTCCCGCCGCGCTGGCGAAATGGTACAATAAAATGCAGCATTATGTACAGGACTCGACCCGGCTCGGTATTCCCATCACCATAGCCTCCGATCCCCGGAACCATTTCAGCGATAACATCTTTGCCATGACCGCCAACACCTTCTCCCAATGGTGCGAGCCGCTGGGTCTCGGCGCCATCGGCGACACCAATCTTACCAGGCAGTTTGCCGACATCTCCCGCCGCGAATACCTGGCCGTAGGTATCCGCGAAGCCCTCCATCCTCAGGTCGACCTGGCTACAGAGCCCCGCTGGCCACGCATCAGCGGAACCTTCGGCGAAGACGCCAACCTCACCGCCCGAATGGCAAGAGCCTATATCCTCGGCTACCAGGGCGACACGCTCGACTCCAACAGCGTAGCCACCATGACAAAACACTTCCCCGGGGGCGGCCCGCAAAAGGAGGGCTTAGACCCACATTTCCCCTTTCAAAAGGGACAGGTCTATCCCGGAAATAATTTCAATTATCATCTCATCCCCTTCCAAGCGGCCTTCGCCGCGCATACCGCCGCGATCATGCCCTACTACGGCGTACCCATGGGCCAGACCAGCGAGAACGTGGGCATGTCGTATAACAAGGACATCGTCACCGGTCTGCTCCGTAACAAATATCATTTCGACGGGGTCGTCTGTACGGACTGGGGCCTCGTCACCGACGCCAACGTCATGGGCTCGGTATGGCCCGCACGCGCCTGGGGCGTCGAATCGCTGTCACGCGAAGACCGGGTCAGGAAGATCCTCGACGCAGGTGTCGATCAGTTCGGCGGCGAGAACTGCCCGGAGCTGGTGATCCGGTTGGTCAAAGAAGGCAAGATCACCGAAGCCCGTATCGATACCAGCGTCAGAAGATTGCTGAAACAAAAATTCGAGCTCGGCCTGTTCGACAACCCCTTTGTCGATGAATCGAAAGTAGCCCAGGTACTCGGCAATTCCGCATCCATGGCCGCCGGTGTAGCCTCTCAACGACGCGCCATGACCCTGCTGAAGAACGATAAAAAGACGCTGCCCCTCACGCCCGGAAAATTGAAGATCTATGTGCGTAACATCGATCCAAAGATAGCCGCGCAATACGGCGCCGTTGTCGACGACCCTAAAAAAGCGGATATCGCCATCCTGCGGTTGAATACCCCGTTCGTACCCGTGAACTCGCCGATCATGATGGCCAGGATGTTTCATCATGGCGACCTCGATTTCAAAGGCAAACTCAAGGACAGCATTCTGCAGCTCCTGGATGCCGTTCCTACCATCGTCGATATCTATCTCGATCGCCCGGCCGTGATCCCCGGGATCAGCGCTAAAGCCCGTGGCCTCCTCGCCGATTTTGGCGCCAGCGATGTCGCCGTGCTGGACGTCATCTTTGGTAAAGATAAGCCCGGCGGCCACTTGCCCATCGAGCTGCCTTCGTCCATGGATGCCGTGCGCACGCAGAAAGAAGATCTGCCACATGACAGCAAGGACCCCTTGTATAAATTCGGTTATGGCTTGAGCTATTGAAATTTACCAGGTTAGCCAAGGAAAAGAAGTTTCCCTCGGACTTACCGTGCTGCCTATGTTGGCGGTAAGAAAATTTAAAATTAATACTTTTAAATTCGTTCCGTGAAAAGAAGACAATTTATAAAACTCGCCGGCCTTTCTACTGCAGCCGTGTTGTGTAACCGCTATCCGGGCTTCGGCGCCCCGCTTGCTACCCTTCAATTTCCAACGGGTATCGACCTGCTCAGGAACGGTCGCTGGGTATCGCTTACTGGTTCCCGCGAACACTGGACGCTCGACGATCTGACTGTCGATCTTCGGCATACTACGGAGGGTATACGCATTCGGCTCCATGCACCCGCGACATCGCTCGAAAAGCTCCGCCTTCACTGGCGCTGGTACTTCCCTGCCGGGGCAAAATATCTCGGCGACGCCTGGGAGCGCTCCTATGGCGATCTTTCCTGGACGGACGCCGGACCTTCAAACGGCTCCCGTGCGGATCACCCCCTCGACCGCCGCGCACCGTGGTACCTGTTAGTATACGATGGTCATCAGACTCATGCCTTCGGTGTCAAAACGGGCGCCGGCTGCTTTTGCTATTGGCAGGCAACGCCAGACCACCTCGCGCTGGTCCTTGACACGCACTCCGGCGGCGGCGGCGTCCAGCTCGGCGACCGCATACTGCAAGCCGCGGAGATCGTCACGACACAAAGCACGCCCGGCGAAGATCCATTTCAGACGGATCATCGGTTTTGTAAGCTCATGTGCAGCCGGCCCCGGCTGCCGCAAAAACCCGTGTACGGGATTAACGACTGGTATTTTGCCTATGGCAACAACTCCCGCGACCTCATCCTTCGAAGTACCCGCATGATGGCGGAGTTGGTAACGGATACCCACAATCGCCCCTTCTCGGTAATTGACGATGGCTGGGAGACGGATGATTTCACTAAACCCAACACAAAATTCGGAGACATGTCGGCAGTGGCCGCTGAGATAAAGAAGCTCGGCATGCGCCCCGGACTCTGGACCCGCCCGCTCCTTGCTAATCGAACCGACAGTCCCACCGGCCTCATTCACCGCCCCGGCGACGGCAACTCCAAAGAACAATACCTGGACCCCACCATTCCCGAAAACCTGCATAGGATAGGGGAGACCATCCGGCTCTACCGGCAATGGGGGTTCGAACTAGTAAAGCACGACTATAGCACTTATGATGCGCTTGGCCGTTGGGGCTCGCAAATGCAGGACGAGCTGACGGTCGCCGGCTGGCATTTCAACGACCGCTCTCGTACCAATGCTGAGATACTGTCGGATCTGTATCGCACCATCCGCGAAGCGGCGGACGACAACCCCGCCGCCTCAAGCGTCCCCGCCTCCTCCAATGCCCCCGCCGCCTCCAATGGCCCCGCTGCACCCAACGGCCCCGCCGCCCCCGGCAATCCCCCCATGTATCTCATCGGCTGCAATACCGTCAGCCACCTCTCCGCCGGCGTTTTCGAGCTCAACCGCATCGGCGACGACACCAGCGGCCGCGAGTGGGCCCGCACCGTCAGGATGGGTGTCAACACCCTTGCCTTCCGCTTGCCGCAACACAACGCCTTCTATGCGGTGGACGGAGACTGCGTCGGCCTCACGACCCAGATTCCGTGGGAAAAGAATAAACAATGGATGCAATTGCTGGCCGGCAGCGGCGCCCCATTATTCATCTCGGCCCAGATGGAAGCCACCGGCGCCGAGCAACGCGCCTTTATAAAAAAATGTTTTCAGCAAGCCGCCCGTCCTCAACCCATTGGCCAGCCCCTGGACTGGCTCACCAATCCGCGCCCCGAAAAATGGCTGCTGGACGGCGAGATTGTCGATTTTTCTTGGTAACTTGATGATAATCATAGACAAAAAAATTCTTTGGCGCGGTTACATTGCACTCGCGGAATTGTACTAATATTATATAGAAAGATAACTACAGCGTTGCAAAACGCTACACATAAAGAAGAGCTTACGATACTAAACGGTTGCGACAGGTTGTTTTAAGGGTCATGGCCATCCGATTACAAGGTAACGGATGGTCTTTTTTTTTGCTTGAACAACCCGCTCGGCCCATCCTGGATTATAAACCTGCTTATCACTTTCCAATGGCCTTATATTCGTTCTGAGTATCCTATTTTACCACCGGAAACTGAAAAACGCCAAACCCGACGGCAATAGATCCCAGATTGACGAACCCTAAAATAGCTTCCGTATCACATAGAGGACCAGCGAGATCGCCGCACTAAACAACAGCATCGTGGTTATCGGAATATACACCCGGAAATTATCCCTTTCGATCCGGATATCTCCCGGCAGCCGCCCGATCCAATTCAGCTTATCGTGAAAAAAATAGATCACGATCCCAATTACTACGACGATCCCGCCAAAAGCAAGCAGATACAACCCCGTTTCTCTATTCATGTGCTAAAATTTCGATTTTCAGAGCTATAAATTTCGCATTATCCTGTCGAACATGATTTCCTAGGAAGAAATGGGTCCCCTATATAAATGCGAACGCCTCTGAATCAAATTGTTATGCCTTTGGATTACTTCCTGGAAAAAAGTAAATTCGTTGGAAATGTGATATATGGCCAAAGCATTGGAAAGGGAGTTGTTACAATATATTCTTCAGCTTGACGAAGCCGAAAAGAAATCCATTTTGCAGATGTTGAAGACCTTTTTGAAAGGCCGCGAAAAGAAATTCCCTCGGATAAGTATCGAACAATATAATAAAGAAATTGACGAAGCTATCGCTAGGGTGGAGGCGGGTGAGTATTATACGCATGACGAAGTAGAACGGATGGCAAATGACTGGTGATGAGCAAAAGAAAAATTTCCTGGGATAAACAGGCACTCGATTATTTCCGTGAATCGATTTGCTATGTTCGGCAAGATTCCCCTCAAAACGCCGATAATGTAAAAAAGGAAGTTCTTGAGAAGATAAGCGAACTGTCCAAACGACCTGAAATTCACAGCCCTGACAAATTCAAGCTCAATAATAACGGAAATTACAGGGCCTTTGAGCTACATGATAGTCGCGTGGGATATCTGGTAAAAGAAGACGAGATTATAATAGCCCGGGTAAGAAGTACGAACCAGGAACCGCTTAGTTATTAACTTCGTTTCGTCAAATGGCTATCCTAGCCGCCCGCCTCGCGAACATAATTCTCCAACTTCTCGAGCGATTGCTCGGTCCCCTTCTCATTATCCTCGGGCTTTATGCCCAGCGGAATATTGCTGAAGATCATCGTGACCCGGGTTGCCCTGCCTTCCGGCTCGAACCGCACTTCCATGATCATCTCACCCACAAACCCAGGCCCCGATGAATCGAACCGGACAGCCTCCACAATCCTTTTATATGGTTGCAGAGTGATAAATCGCGAGGTAAACCTGTCCTCATGAGCCGCCGTCTTTCCTTTGGCTGTCCTATCGTTGGAGGGATAAAAAAGCGACATCGTATAACTGCTGCCTACACCAAGATCGAATGCATGCACTTTCCCCTTCATCTCTCCCGGCGCCAGCCATGCCTCAAGTGCGGCAGGATTCGTAAAGGCCCGATACAACGCCTCGGGCGAAGCATTGATCAGCCTCGAGCTTTGAGTTGTCGACATAAAAATAAAATGAATATATACGTCGGCTATACAAAAACCCGGCCGAAGATTGCGGCTCGGCCCGGCGCCGGGGCATGTCGAAACACATAGGCCGCAGCTATTACCCCCTACTGCACCTTTTTCGAATATTCCTTAAGCGTCTCCCGCTCTCTCTTATTCAAACTCCGCATGCCCTTTCTATTGATCTTATCCAGGATCCGGTCGATCTCCTGCTGCTGATCCGCCCGCTCCATATTGTATCGCTGATCTATCGAATAAGCATCATAATGCCGCTTATAGAAAAGGTTGTCCACGAGCAAAAGCCCCGGCCGGTTAATGATCACATAAAGAAAGATCACGGAAGGGATCACGATGACCAGGATCTCGGGGTAGTTATAACGTAACGAAGCGGGATGCATGGCGACAGCGAGAACCAGCCCGATCAGCGCCCCCCCAAGATGAGCATCATGCCCCACATTGTATCTGCGTGACCGCACAGCATAGATCATAAAAAGGACATACCCTATGGCATAAAGCCAGCTCGGGATCGAGATCGGCAACGGAAAAAGCGTGATACCCATCTGCGGATACAAAGCCACCGAAGCAAACATGACCCCGCACACCGCCCCCGATGCTCCCACGGAACTATAATCGCCATGATTCCGGTGGATCAGCAGCGACAGCAACCCGCCGCCTATCAGGCTGACAAAATAGATCAGCAGAAAACTGACTTCCCCAAGGCTCCCTTCGACCACGCCGGAGAAAAAATACAAGCTGAACATATTAAAGATAAGATGCGTCCAGTTGATATGCAGAAAACCGGATGTCACCAGTCGCTTGTAATCCTTATAGACCAGTATCTTGTCTACCTCGAATTGATAGCGGTCGAAAAATGCATTGTTCTTGAAGCCCTTATAGGAGACAAGTACGTTTATAATAATTAGAAGAAATGCGATCACCATTGGAGAATAGATTGCGGCCCCAAATGAAATTTAGTGAATAATCTCCAAAATTAATCATGTATCGCTTTCTTTTCGCTCAACGCCCATTCGGGACGGATATAGTGGCAGGTATACCCATTGGGATATTTCTGCAGATAATCCTGGTGATAGTCCTCCGCCACCCAGAACGGACCCGCCGGAGCGACCTCGGTCGCGATAGGATGCTTATAGACCTTGGCTTCCGTCAGCTCCCTGATCACCGCCTGGGCCGTCTCCTTTTGCGCTTCATCCAGGTAGAAGATGGCGCTCCGGTACGAGGTCCCTATATCATTACCCTGCCGGTTACGCGTGGTGGGATCGTGGATCTGAAAAAAGAATTCCAGCAATTTACGATAGGATATTTTTTCCGGATCGTACAGGATCTCGATCCCTTCGGCATGAGTGCCATGATTGCGGTAAGTGGCGTTCGGGACATCCCCGCCGGTATATCCAACAGTCGTGGATATCACACCGGGAAGCTGGCGGATCAGCTCCTCCACCCCCCAGAAACATCCGCCTGCTAAAATTGCTTTTTCTGTGCTCATATATTTGGCTCCTTTATATTCCTCTAAATTTACAATTTAAAGGCCAATTCGTTGAATCCGATACCCGGCCATAATCCGGGGAAAATATGTCGCAAAACCTGCCATTCTAATCATCCGCGCATGCCACCTCGTCTACTCTCTCACGGGACTGCCCATCCAAGTCAGCGCGCAGACCGCGCTGTATCCACACTTCAGTGTTAAACAACTTTAACACCATTTCTAATTCAGTTCTAATTCGGTTTTAATTACCGGATTAGAAATTCAGGGCCTTCATTCACAAACGCTGTCGTCATGGACCCTGTACATATCCGCGCGGAACAACCTGCGCTAAGTAAGGACTATTTGCCGAATATTTCTATCCGTTCGAGACGCAAGGATATAAAATACTTGTTCCTGTATCTACAGGAAGAAAATGCGAACCTGTATTATTTCAATTCCTCCGAACTGCTGCACCTCCATTCCAGCGGCATCGATATCCGGGACATGGAGGATCACCCGCCCATACCGCAAAGATCGCAGACCCGCGAAGACCTGAAAGACGCATTCTTACATATCTTTTGTCATAAGATCGACAAGGAGCTTATTCAATTCTTACAGGAGCGCCCCCTCCCCGTATTCATCATCGGCGATCCACCCATCCTGCGACGGTTTAAAAAGGTGACCCGCAATGCCAGGTTCATTGTCGGCTACATTCCGTTTATACATCCCGGCGGCATGGCTATCCATTAGACCGTGCTGATCGTTACATCGGACCCCAAACATCCATCTGCTATGAACACAGGTGTTGAATGTCAATGTCTTATCCAATGGCATAAAAATCGCATTGGTTAACGCGGAATCTTAATTGATCACCAAAATGAAAAACATGAAGAAGCTATTTTTTGCACTGATGGCAATGGGGATCAGCGCCGCCGTCATGGCGCAAACCCCGGCGCAGGTAAGAAAAGATCAGGAGAAAAAAGCCGAGAGCAAGGACCTGCGAACGGATGTCCGCGCACACAAAGTCGCCAAACACAAAGAAAATAAAGACCTTGCCCATGTTAGGGTCAAGAAGGCCATGCATGATCACAAGGCCGTCTCGCGGGTCAATAAAGATGAACATTACGACGCCAAAAGATTAAAAGCACATGGGGTCGACCACCCCGTCACCAAGGCCAGGAGACAGGTTCGCGTACAGGACGACAATCGTAAAGATCATACGCAATAAAAAAAGCCCCCGTAAGGGGGCTTTGGTTAAGGGGCATTTTATATTAAATAAGCATCTGTCTATTCTTTTAACAGCTTGAACACCGCAGGCGCTTTGCCCTGGATCTGAACCTTCATCAGGTACACCCCTTTCATCCCGCCGGGCAGCATCACCTGCTGCATGAACAACGCACTATTCTTAATGAACACATTTTCCTGAACAACACGGCCGCTCGGATCCATCAGCGTCACCAGTACCTTGCCTAACGCATCGTTCTGCACGGTAAGCGTTATGTTCCCCGACACTACCGGGTTCGGATACACGTGTATAAGTTCAGTTCCGTCGTCGAGACTATCGAGCTGCGTCGCCAACCCGCTGGATAGCTTGCTCACAGCCCCTTCGGGGAAAGGCCCGTTCCCTATCTTCTGAGACAATAAGAACCATTCGAACACATTCAGACTGTCCTGCGTCCTGCCACTGCCCCGCGCCGGGCTGCTGCTGCTTGCCGAAGAAGTGATGCTAGGACATCCGCTGGCACAGTTTGCCGTATTGCCGTAGTAGTTCATCGTCGGCCGGTAACTCGAATCATAGACCAGGTTCCAGGTCGTATCCAACCCGCTCAGCAGTGTCAGTTTGTTGGCCGGTGTCGGACTGAGGATATTGACGCTGTCATGATAGCGGACCTGTGTCCCATACAGGCCGTCTCCATCTCCGCCTGTCGTCCATACCCGCACACCATAAGCCTTGCTGGCATACCGCAGGTTATGTTCTACCTGTCCGGCGGTTAATCCATTGACGCCATCCGCTTCAAACGAACTCGATGTAGCCACCGCCGCGATCTTCTTGATAAAGCTGCTGTCGCCGCTGCCTAGGCAGGTGAACACGCCATCTCCACCCGCTGCGAAACCAGTGAGATAGATCCGGGTCGAATCGATCCGGTACCGGCTTAACACATTCGGCAGGATATACTTCAACGCGTTATAGTTCGGCGTAAAGCTCGGGTCCTGCGGCGAAACCACGATAAACTCGTAACCCGAGTCAGAGGCCGGATTGACCGCATACGGGTTCCAGCCACCTGCGATCACCGACGGCAGACCAGCTGTGATCAGCTTGCTTACCGCGCTCCGGCCGCTGCCCGCCTGCTGATAACTATGGAGCGAAATGATTAGCGGATACGCCTTACCCGGGTTGCCGGCATACGTCGGCGGCAGCCACGTGAGACCATAATCGAGATCCCCCCACGGATCGGCCGGGAAGCTGTCTACCAGTTGCCGGCCCACAAGTCCGCTCGTATCCGGCGCAGCTCCGCAGCTCGAATCGTAATACACGGTATGAGCCGCATTACCCGTATAGACCCTGATGCTGTCCCCGACACTGCTCGTGTTGCCGCAGATGATATTTCCCGTGCTTTGCAGACCCAGCGCATGATCCTCGATCTGTATCGCCGAAGTATTATCCCTGGTGGAGGTATAACATTTAAAACGCCCGATGACATTACCCTTGATCCAGAACTGCGTGCTATCCTGTCCATGCACGGCTGTTCCCGGCGGATTGTCCGTGGTATAGACCCGCTGTCTCGTATCTACCCAGATCGCGTAGGGATAGGTCAGCGAATCCGGATACGTCGGTTCCGTCGCCGGGTTGATCGATTGTTTATCCGTCGAGCCTAGATTGTAGGCCTGCAGGAAGCCCGAACTGTCCGTATGATTGTTCTCTATCCGGATCGGGATATTCGTCCCGCACGCGCCGATCGAAGCGATCGCCCAGGTGTAAGTGTCGGAGATGGTATTGTCATGAATATAAGCGTGCGTGTATAAACCTACACTGATACCCGTCCCCTGTGCGTCATCTCCATTCATCCCGCTATGTTTGACCGTATTGTTGGCGATCTCGCTCATGCCGCTGTCCGCATTGGCCAGTTGGATACCGCCGCGGCCCGTACTGTCTATATAATTGTTCCAGATCTTCGTATAGCCGTTCTTCATCGGGATAGGGTAGACCGTCTGTCCGTTACAAGTTACAGGCCGTGGATCGTAGGAAGCATTGTCCGGCGAGGTATTGCCGATATACATCCCTTCGTTCCACACTCCCACGATGCTGTTGTCATGGATGAACATGCTGTCCAGCACCCAATTCGGGTAATCCAGGCTGTCCGCACAATCAGGATCGGTTTGTATCTGTATGCCCAACCCCGTATTATGGATGCTGACACTGTCGATATCGACATTGTGCGACCGCCCATTGACCGCCATCCCAAAGGGGCCTTGAGGCCGGCGCGTCGGATCGTTCCCGGTGATCAGCCATCCATATTTAGTTCCGGCCACCCCACCGCCCGTAAATTTCACATAGCTGGAATTGGTGATCGTTACAGTATACCCACGGACCCAGGTCTGACCTCCTTCATTGATCATGACCAGCGGGCAGGCAGGATTGCCTTTGAAGCCGTCGAGCGTAATGTATGTCCAGTAGTTACCAAATGAATTGGTCGAAGCAAAGGCCAGCGTATCGCCGGGCTGGAACGCCGTAACATCCGGGGTGCAGCCGTGGCAGGCCCAGAAAGCCGTATCGGCATTGGGCGTGATCTCCCAACGATGACCCGATCCACAGCCCGGATGTGTGCTGTCCGTACCGCCGCCGCCACCCGAACCGGCCGAATCCACGGTCACAGAGACGATAGCGCTGTTTTTCTGTGCATGGCTGTCCAGCACCGTGACCTCGAAGACATTGACGCCCTTGGGAAGCTGCTTCACCCAGGTATTGGCGGTAGACGGGCTTGCAATAGAGGCAGCCGATGTCGCTGCGTTTTGGAATATATTGGTGCCGACGACCTGGCGGAATAGCTGAAGATGACCGGCGTCATTAAAATGAATGCTATCGCCCGCATCATAGCCGGGTATCTTGTAAGTGGTGCCCGGTTGGACCATATTGTCATAGAAATCGATGGCATGCGACCCGAAGCGGTTCAGGATGCTGTCCCGCACCACTTGCAGGAACTGTTGTTTTGCGGGCGTATTGAAGGCCTCATCGCTCCGTGGCTGCGTCGTGGTGATATACCACGTGATGCCCAGGCTGGTCAGCGTATCGGCGAGATACTGTAGCGGGAACATGATCTCCGGCATCGTCAGCACATCGAATCCGTTCGTCGGGAAGTTGATGATCACATGCGTCGGATGATGTGCCAGCAGCGCGGTAATATTATTGTTTGGGTCAGGCGTGTCGGAAGGCGCCAGCTTGGTAGTCACATCCGCCGGCGGAACATAGCCCGTAGGCATCGCCTGATAGGGATTATATCCATATTGCGCCAGATCGACCACCGAATCGACGATGCCGTTGCTTATATAGAAGGTCTTTAACCTGCCCACATAGCTGCTGTCGAAGGTGGAAGAGCCGCCGCCTGCACTCGTGGAGCTGCCGAGGACCCCCAGCCGGCTCATGGCCTGCCCCGGCGCCTTGAATTTTGTCCAGGTGATCGAGGACAATGTCGTACAGGTAACCGTATTCGTGGACGTCAGGAACGCCGAATCCAGCGGCAATTGCAGGGTGCGGTTGGAATCGATAGCCACTGTCGGCGGTGCATAGGTGCAGCTGGTAGTATCCGGCGGCGTTGAACTCCCGGTGTCCGGCGTGCCTTTCGAAAAACACAGGAACCATTCATAAAGGTTCAGGCTGTCCTGTGTGACGCCGCTGCCCCGCGATATGCTGCCGTCATTCCCATATCCCGGCGCCAGGATATTGGCGGGACAGCCATTTTGACCACACGCAGCCGTACTCGTGTACGTGTTGGCGGTCGGCCGGTAAAGCGTATCGAAAACGCCATCCCATGGACCATGCGACCAGTTATGCAGGATCGTCAGTTTGTCGGCGGTCGCCGGACTGAGATAATTCAGCGAATCGTGATAGGCGACGTTGTCGCCCAGGTAGCTGTCCTGGTCGCCAATGACCGTCCAGAACTGCGCACCGTATGTTTTCGTGGCATGTTTGAAATTGGAGATGACCTGCGCCTGCGTGAGG
>DASZOW010000131.1:0-2633 GCA_035550615.1 Puia sp. | reverse complement strand
ATGAAGAGCGACCAGTCCGGCGCATTGGTTGTGGATAGCAATCAGATCGCCCGAGGCGAAGGCGGCGCCGTCCTTATAAATACCTACCTGACGGACGGCGCCGTTGGCGAAATTCTGAAGGGTGATGATCTCTGCGAAGGTGTAGCTCCCGCCCGGAGTCGTGAAGAATCCGACATAGAGGACGCCCTGCGGCTGAATCCGGAAGTACTCGGAAATATGGTAATGGTAAACATCGAGCTTGCTGGCAACCCCGCCCGTAAATTGGGTGATCGTTCCGGCAATGGTCCCCTGGATGGTGGCGACAAGCGGGCTGCCGGCATTCAGCGCGACTCCGAGACCGGCCCGGGCGGTGATGGTCACCGTTCCGGTATTTGCCGCGGCCGTATACCCGTGTGTCTGCGTTCCTGCATTGATGATCGCCGCGAGAGCAGTGGCGATCAGTGTGGCCGTAGTTTCTGTGGCCGTTTTGGTGTAGGTGCCAAGTGCGACAGTTACGCCGAAAGGCTCCTTTACGGAAATGGCGAGGGTATCTCCATTGGCACCAATAGCCGTTACCAGGTAGGAGGCCGTTGCCGGCGTTTCCCCGCTGTGGGTATCCGTGATACCGGCGGCTTCGGCATCGGCAACGGAAAACATCTGCTTGATCCGGCTGGTGGTTGAAAAACCGGCGGGAAGGGCGTTGTCAGCACAATAGAAGATCAGGCCGGAATAATGATCCTGCCCCGGTAAAGGTCTGCCGAGACCGCCCTGACCCAAATTGAATTTAACGTTATTCAGTCCCATCGATTATTGTTTTGCAGGACATCCCTGCCGGTTGTTACTGTTGTGTGTTCGGTTCCGGCGCTTTGGCCAGGGCTTCCTTCAGCAGGGCGATCTCCGCCTTTGCTTCCTCGAGCTCTTTCTTCAGTTGCTCGATTGTTCCAGCATCAGGGCTTGGCGCAACCGGGTATTCCTCCAGCGGCTTCAGGTTGTCGTCCACGTCATACTCATCAAACCCTTCTTTTGCGGAAAGGTGATATTCGCCCGCCTCGTTTACCCACACCTTCTTAACATGCGGGTTATTATGCAGGAAGGCGGCGAGGTGCGCAGAAAACACCTCGGGGACCTCAATCTCTACTTTTTTGGTATTGCTCTTTGCCATGTTTATGCAGTTGCGGCCCGGGATCTTTCGACCCACACAGTCCCGTTAAAGACAAATTTTGCTGACCCGTATTTGCTGACCGCGATCGTCAACGTGCCCGAGCTGGCGAGGCCGGTGCTGAAGGTCACAATACGCTGGGTGCCATCAGCAGCAAACAGCAACTCCAACTCATCCCCGATATAGGGATTGGTGACATTAGCCGTCAGGGACAGCGCACCGGTCAGCTGCTGCACGTTGACCAGGGTGTATGCCTGGCTCGTTTTGATCGCGATGCTGGCCGCATACGCGGGATTTTGGTAATCCTGTGTCACCGTCCGAAGCGTATTGTCCTGATTGGCTCCGGGAGTGAAACGTGGTGAATTCGGCATATAAAGATTTTTTACTGTGTGCTGAAAACGGTTTGCCTACGCGGTGATGGTGGTATAGAGTACAACGAAATCGGGGAAGCCGGCCTGTGTATCGATCTTGAATAGGCCTTTGATAAACCACATCTCGCTGTTGGCTTGAAGTGGAGCGAGCTTCAGGCCTTTCTCGTCGTCCACGCTATTGCAGCCTAACCAGAGATTGGAGTCGATGCCGGGCTCGGATACAGCGACAACGATGGTGTTGTCCGGCATACCGGCGAGGGGAACGACATCGTATCCTTTGTACCGGTTGATACCCTTTTCCGTGGTATCGTTGTTCTTGAACTGCTGCGTGGTCAGGAAATCCTCGTACACCTGCTGCGTAGCATAGCTGACGTGGAACTTCAGACCCTTCGGGCCATACTTGAACAGAATGGCCCTCGGGACCAGATTATAGCAACGGAGGAAGGCTGCGCCGATGTTCTCCTGCCCGCCGGCGGCGGTACCGGAAACCAGCGTAGCGGGGCTGGATACCTGAATGGTGGATGCATCGGAGAGCAGCTTATAGATCAGACCATCGAAATAGAAGTAGGCGGCATCGCCGGCCAGAGCTCCTTTCGTGGTCGGATCTACTGCCTGACCCTGCGTATCGTACATGATCCGTCCGCGCCAGGTGTGCATCTCGAAAAATTCGTTGAGCCGCTTCATGGTCTGAAGCATCGTGAATTCTTCGGCTGTCGGGGGAAGTTCCCGGTCGATCAGCTTCGGGTCCAGCTGCACGGCGAACCAGTGCTGCTCGTAATCCCGGGGGTTGAACTCGATGTACAGCATGAGGTCCTTGGGAACGATGACCTTGCCATCCACCGAAATGTTTGCGCCCTGGCTGACCGGCGTAGCCGCGCGGCGCTGGATGAAGTTGCTCACTTCGATACGGGGGATCGTGTACTCCTTCTTGATCCCGTCCTGCACATGGATACATCCTTTTTGGGTAGTGTCCATCTCCACAACGGGACGGGTGATGAAGAACGTCGCGGCCTCGCCGGCGTATGTCTGGTCGCTTATCACTAATGCTTCGGGCATGATAGACTATTTAAAGAGTTTGAATGTGTTTTTATATACCGGTCGTCGCGTTATCCGCGCTTTTCGAG
>DASZOW010000130.1:0-9674 GCA_035550615.1 Puia sp. | reverse complement strand
GGCACCGGCACACTGACGATGATGGAGGCCATGCGTATTCTGAAAAAAGTCTACCCCCATCCCAAACGGACTATCCTGGCAGGACATTGGGGCAGCGAGGAAGAGGGCCTCAATGGCTCCCGGGCATTCGTGGAAGACCACCCCGAGATCGTGCAGCATATACAAGCGGTATTCAACCAGGATAATGGTACCGGCAGGATCGTGAGACTATCCGGCCAGGGCTTTCTGAATGCCTATGACTATCTGCAACGCTGGCTGGTTGGAATCCCTTCTTATATCCGCGACAGTATCCAAACCACTTTCCCGGGTACTCCGGGGAGCGGCGGATCCGATTTTGCCAGCTTTGTAGCGATGGGCGCGCCGGCCTTTTCCCTGAGCTCGCTGAACTGGTCCTATGGCATTTATACCTGGCATACCAACCGCGATACTTATGACAAGATCGTCTTCGACGATCTGCGTAACAATGCCATCCTCGTGGCCGCGCTGGCCTACATGGCAAGCGAAGATCCGGGGACCACGAGCCGGGAGAAGAGTGTGCTGCCGGTGAATACCCAAACCGGCGAGCGGATCCAATGGCCTCAAGCCGTCAAGCCCACCAGGAGGGGCGGTCTCAATTAAAAAATATTCTCCGCAGGACCGGTCAAAGAGGGTAATTTTACATTTCTCTTATGTCAAGCGATGCAAACAACCCGGAACTTGCGCTGGCGATACACCATGTAACGCAGACCAACCGTCCCATATTCCTCACCGGCAGAGCGGGCACGGGCAAGACGACCTTTCTAAAATACATCCGGGAGAATGGAACCAAAAAGATGGCGGTTGTCGCACCCACAGGGGTAGCGGCGATCAATGCAGGCGGAACGACCCTGCATAGCTTTTTTCAGCTGCCTTTTGGACCCTTCTTACCAACGACAAATTCTGCGGGCCGGGCCGGCGCCGAACCGGCCTGCTCCGATATCGACAGTCTGTTTCGGAACATCCGTTTCAACACCACCAGGCGCGAGCTGCTGCGCAAACTGGAATTGCTGATCATCGACGAAGTCTCGATGGTCCGCGCCGACACGCTGGACGCCGTGGACACCGTATTGCGGCATTTCCGGCAACAGCCCCTCCTGCCCTTTGGCGGGGTGCAGGTATTGTATATCGGCGATCTCTATCAGTTACCGCCGGTGGTATCGAATCAGGAATGGGAGCTGCTGAGATCATTTTATGCAAGTCCATTCTTTTTCGACGCACAGGTCATCCGCCAGTCGCCACCGGTTTATCTCGAGCTCAAGAAGATCTACCGCCAAAAAGAAAGCTCGTTCATCGGGCTGCTGAACAAGATCCGTAATAATCGGGCGGACTGGGAGGACCTCGAAAGACTTCACGATCATTATCAACCCGAATTCATCGCGCCCCGCGGAGAAAATTATATTACACTGACCTCTCATAATGCGAAAGCCGAAGGCATCAACCAGGACGAGCTGGGTAAGCTGCGCGGACCCATTCGAAAATTCGAGGCGACAGTCACCGGCCAGTTTAACGACAAGGCCTACCCGACGGAAAAAACGCTGGTTCTTAAAGAAGGGGCGCAGGTGATGCTGATCAAGAATGACAAAGGCGAAACAAGACGCTATTATAACGGAAAGATCGGGATCATCCGCAGGATCAGCGACCACCGGCTGACATTGGGCTTCCCCGACGACCCGGACGATCTGGTGCTTGAAAAGGAGACCTGGAAAAATATCCGCTATAGCTATAACAAGGAAAAGAACAAGATCGACGAAGAAGAATTAGGCAGCTTCCGGCAATATCCCATACGGCTCGCCTGGGCGATCACGATCCACAAAAGTCAGGGGCTCACGTTCGAAAAGGCAGTCATCGATGCCGGAGCATCCTTTGCGCCGGGACAGGTGTATGTTGCGCTTAGCCGGCTCATTAGTCTGGACGGCCTGGTATTACGTACTCGCATCTCTCCTGCGGCCATCTCTACGGATGCCCGGGTCGTAGCCTGGACGGAAAAACAGCTGGCAGCGGACGAGGCCCCTATTCGCTACGCAAAGACTTCACCGGATTGGCAATAGCCACCTTGAATGCCTGAAAGCTCACCGTGATCAGCGCTATCAGCAACGCCAGCATGCCCGCCATCAGGAACACCCACCATCGCAGCGGAATGTGATAGGCAAAATTCTCCAGCCATTGGTTCATCGCCCACCAGGCCACCGGAGAAGCCACCAGGAAGGCGATCAGTACGAGAACAAGGAAATCCCGGGATAGCAGGGAAAAAAGCGTCATGGCTTTTGCGCCCAATACTTTGCGGATACCGAATTCTTTGGTCCGTTGCTCGGCGGTAAACATCGCCAGTCCCAGCAGCCCTAGACAGCAGACAAATATCGCCAGCGCGGCAAAACAGTTGGCCAGGTTGTGCACGATCGACTCGCTTTTATACAGGTCACGGTATTCATCATCCGCAAACTGGTATGTAAACGGAAAACGCGGATTCAGCTCATGACATACCTGCTCCAGGCCGCGAAGCGTAGAACGCATCTGGCTCCCCTGGATGCGTACGACAATATCGCCGTAGGCCACCTCTTTGCCATCTTCTCCATAGCGGATCACCAGCGGGAGGATAGGATCGTGCAAAGAGTTGAAATGAAAATCCCTGACGACACCGATGATCGTTCCTTTCTTGCCCCAGAACGTGAGGCGCCGTCCTATGGGATCCTTATATCCTATTCGGCGCAAGGCCTCCTCGTTCAGCATATAGCCGGCGGTATCCGTCGGGTAATCGGCGGAGAATTCGCGCCCTTTTACCAGTTTCAGCTTCATGGTCCTGACAATATTGTAGCCCGCCGCCATATTGGTGAACATGATGCGCGTGTTGGGGTCCTTGCCGTCCCAGTCGACGCCGAGGGTTCCATTCTCGATATCGGTCGGATCCTGGTTCACCCGGCTGACGTCAACGACACCCGGCAGTCGCAACGCGGCTTCGCGGAAAGGCTTATACTTGGCCGGCAGATCGCCATCCAGCGGAATATAGACCAGGTTGTCGCGGTCATACCCCAGATCCATGGATTGAACGTAATTCACCTGCCCCGATACCACTATGGTGCCGATGATCAGGATGATCGAAAGTACAAACTGGAACACGACCAGCCCTTTGCGAAACCAGGCCGTGCCCGCGCTGAATTTCAGAGGCCATCGGACGAGCTGCTTCGACACGCTCGCCCTCGGTCGGAAGCTTCGGATTCCCTCGCTTCCTTTTAATACCCGGATAGGCCGGAAGGAAGCAAGGAAGAGCGCGGGATAACTGCCGGAGAGGATACCGGTGACAAGGGTAAGCGTCAGCAGGCTGAGCCAGAAGAACGACGATGCAAACGGAAACGAAATGGATTTCCGGGTAAGTCCGTTGAACACCGGTAACAATAACAGGACCATGCCCAGTGCGAGGATCACCGAAAAAAAAGACAGTACCACGGCCTCGCCGATAAACTGCCGGATCAGCGCCGGGCGGACGGCGCCGAGCACCTTGCGAATGCCGATCTCTTTAGCCCGCCGGACCGAGCGCGCCGTCGTAAGGTTCATAAAATTGATACAAGCGATCAGCAGGATGAAGATCGCCACCACCGTAAATAGCCGCACATACTCGATACGGCCGCCGGCGATCCGGCCGTTCACAAAATTCGAATGAAGATAGATATCGCCAAAGCGTTCCATGCCCAGCTCGATCCGGAAGGATTTACTTTGTTTTTTATTATAATTATCGAGGAAGTGGGTGATCTTTTTGGTAAAAGCAGCAGGGTCGGCATCTTTGCGCAACAGCACAATGGTCTGCGGGCCGTTGTTCCCCCAGTCTTTGGCCCAGCTATTGTCTTCCAGCCAGGAGGTCCAGTTTATGAGATAATCGAATTTATCGGATGTGTTTTGCGGCTGGTCTTCGAATACCGCCATGATCTTATATTCCTTGCGGTTCTCATAGCGGATGGGCTTACCGATCGCCGCCTGCGGACTGCCAAAGAATTCGACGGCCATCTTTCGGGAGATGGCGATGCTGGTGGGTGCGGACAAAGCCGAGGCCGGAGTACCTTGTAATAACGGAAAGGTAAAGATGCGGAAGAAATCCGGGCCGGCCATCCGCCCCTGCTCTTTGAGTATCTTGTCTCCGACCTGCCAGGTGGTTTTCTCCGCCCAGGTGAACCCTGTAGCCATTTCGACCTCAGGGAGCACCTTCTTCATCTCCTCCGGCAGGAGACCAGGCGTGAAAAAACCGGCCTGGATCTTTCCATCGTAGTATTGGCGCTCATAGATACTATAGATCCTGTCCCTTTTTACATGGTAATTATCCATGCTTTTTTCGTCCTGGATCCAGAGCAGGATCAGCAGGCTGCAGGTCATACCTATTGCCAGGCCAAAAATATTGAGAAAACTGTAGCCTCTTTGTTTCCACATATTGCGAAACGCAACTTTCAGGAAATTCTTGAGCATGAACGGCGATTTATTTCAATAGGACGTGATAATCAGCCCAATGTTGCTTTTCCAGGCGGTTTTTTGGTCCACGATTTAACATTTGTATAACAACTATTTTCGCGGGTCGGAAGAAACTATTGCGTTTCGAGAAAGTCAAAACCATAGCGGACCGGCGTCCGCCCATGATAATATATACAAACGCGCAAAATATGAGAAGAATCCTCACCGTGATCCTAGGTTTTACCTCGCTAACCCTGTTGTTTAGCTGTAGCAGTTCAAGAAAGATGTCCAATTACGTTCCGTTTACCCGTGATCTCAAGCAAAAGCTGGAAAAGGAGAACATCGACCTCAAGCAGGTTCAGTTCTATGTAGACCAGAAGCTGATCCTCAACAGGAATTTAGGCGATCAGAAGCTGATAGTCACGAGTGGAGTGGTAAAGCTGGAGAACGGCAAATATGTCAACGAGGTCATCATCCCCCAACTCACCCCCGGCGTCTTGGAAGAGACCAATAACGACAAGCTGATGGTCAGTTTCGAGAAGGGGAATAACAACCTGGCGTTTGGCCCCGGCAGCGGCTCTACCTTTAATAACTATGTATTATATGGTACGGAGTGGAAGAATGGCACTACCCTGGTCGATTACGATTCCAATAAATTCAGGGCGCGTTGCGGCAGTTGCTCGGACGTAGCCTCCGCGCTGCTCGTGATCCGGAAAAAAGAGCTGGACAAATGGGAACGGAAGTCCAGGACCGTCACGGGCCGGACCGTCGGGAAATAATATCTGCTGTCATAGTCGGACTAACTGCCGGTTTCTGAGCCCCCTCCGTTCAGTTTCCGGGGTCCTGCCACTCGGTTTCTGAGACCCTCCGTTCAGTTTCCGGGGTCCTTCCATTCGGTTTCTGAGCCCCTCCGTTCAGTTTCCGGGGCCACTTCGTCCGGTTTCGCGGCCGCCTCCCGCAAGACCGGCGCTTCGCACGCAAATTTTCCGATCTTTACGGCTTCTGACCCAACTCATCTATGTCAAGAAAAAAGCCGCCCAAACTATTAGCGGGTTATTCGCATCATAATAAGGTAAGGCTTGTACATGGAGGCAAGGACTATTTTACCACCATCATCGAGCTGATCGATGGTGCGTCTTCCCTGATCCATCTGCAGACCTATATTTTCGACGGGGATGAAACCGGCCAGATCGTGTCTGCCGCATTGCTCCGCGCAGCAGCGCGAAGGGTGCAGATCTTTATACTCCTGGATGGGTATGCTTCGCAACATCTCTCCCGGCAGATCATCGACCAATGGAAAACGGCAGGCATCCATTTTCGGTGGTTCTGGCCTTTGTTCAAGAGCCGGCATTTCTATCTGGGCCGGCGCATGCATCATAAGGTGATCGTTGTCGACGCAGCGCGCGGCATGGCCGGCGGCATCAATATCAGCGACCGTTACAACGACATCGGCGACCAAAAGGCCTGGTTGGACCGCGCCTTGCTGGTGGAGGGTCAAGCTGCCATGACGCTGCATCTCATCTGCCGCGATGTGTGGACCAAAGCGTATTGGAAAACGCCGGTCAGAAAAGAGAAATTCCCCTGGCTGCCGACCTATACACCACAGGAAGAATGCATGGTCCGCGTTCGGCGGAACGATTGGGTCATGGGTAAGAACCAGATCTCCCGCAGCTATGCCGAGATGTTCCGGCAGGCTCAAAGCCGGATAACCGTGCTTTCCGCCTATTTCCTACCGGGAAAACTCCTGCGAAAATATATGGTGCAGGCGGCAGAGCGCGGGGTCGTCATCAAGATCATCGTCGGCAGCGTATCCGATGTCAGGATCTCGCGGTTGGGTGAGCAATATATGTATCGCTGGCTTTTTCGGAATAACATGCAGGTATACGAATACCAGGATACGGTGCTCCACGGAAAGATGGCTGCATACGACGGTATCTGGATGACGGGCGGCTCCTATAATGTCAATCGCATCAGCGCCTATGCCAGTGTGGAGCTGAATATGGACGTGCGACATCCGGTGTTTGCCACACAGGTGGAAGACGAGCTGGAAGGGATCATCCGCGATCATTGCAAACGGATCGTTCCGGAGGAGTATTTCAGGCATGTCAGCCTCTGGAAGCGTTTCCGGCAGCGCCTCGCCTATGAAACGATCCGGCTGATATTCTTTTTATTTACCTTTTATTTTCGACAGGAGCGCGAGGGAAAAGACTAATTACCTTCTATCCGGCGGACCATGGCTCGCACGGTATGCCAGTTCCAGCCGGCAAAACGCCCGCGCTGCACGACGATCTCGTTGGCTTGTGGATATTGCAGGTAGTAATGGAAGACAAATCGCGCCTTTGGATCGTCCCAGCCGCGCATTTCGCCAAAACGCAGATCGTTGAATACGGTCGTGTCGCCCCATTTTTCCACCGTGTAAAAACCTTGCGAGAACCGCGTCAGGTACCGGACATCCCTATGCGGTCTGTATGGTTGCAATAACCCCGCGTTACGCGGCTGGAACCGGAACTGGATCGGCCGGTGATCGAACACGGACCGATAGCCGGTATAAAAGCCGCCACTGTCCTGTGCAACGATATACCAAAGCCAGTCGTTCAACGGGGTCGGCGTGGAAAGATAGCGGGTATACGACAGATGCTGACGCGCCAGATCGGCTTTGGCCCGCGTATCGATCCTGATCTTGTTCGTAATAGCATAACATAGGTAAAGGCCGCTGAGCGCCAGGCCGGCCCAGGCCCATTTTTTCCGGGCAGGGTGATTAGGCCGCAGGACCACTACCGCGACAAACGCGATCGCCAGCCAGACAGAGAAGAAGGGGTCAGCCACAAAGAGGACATGAAACGCCACCCGGTGATGATTGAACGGTTCGAACCAGCCCGTGCCATAAGCGTTGAAGGCATCGATGAAGAGATGCGTCAATAGCTCAGCGCCGATGAAAAGCCACCAATTCAAACGCGTCATCGTGGTTCGTGGCCAGATGCGGGCCGCCAGCCAGGACAGCAATGGCGTCATCACCAGCACGAATAAGAAGGAATGGGTGATCCCCCGGTGCGCCCAGACATCCCTGGCCGTAGGCAGCCAGAACGCGGCTATGAAATCGATGTCGGGCAGGCTGTTGGCAATGGCGCCGATAAGCAGGGCCTTTTTCCCCAGCCGCCTGCCGAACATGACCTCGCCGATGGCGGCGCCAAGGACGATATGGGTAAGGCTGTCCATCTCCAATGCTCAGCAATCATCAGGCCATCTGGTCGGCCGTAGCCTGCCAGCGGGTCAGCGCCCCGCCCCTAAATACGGCTGCGTGAGCGTGTGTAGCCGCATCCCCTGACACAACCGTGTGAGTGTGCGTAGCTGCCTCCCCTAACACAACTGCATGACCGTGCGTACCCGCCTCCCCTAATACAGCTGCGTGACGCCGCGGATCGTCGCAGGCCGGGTCTGGTGCAAGTCCAGCACGACTACCTCGTTCTTTCCCTTTTTAAGCCAGGACGCGGGACAATATAGGTGATACTGAGGACCTACATACCAGTACCGCCCCAGGTTATGCCCATTGACCCAAACGATGCCTTTTTTAAAGCCGCTCATGTCCAGGTAGGTGTCTGCGGTATGGTCCAGTGTGAACTCGCCCTTGAAGAACAGGCCCCTGTCCGAATGGCGGACAACCGGGTTGTCGTCGCCGGCTGAAGCCTCACCACTGCCGGGCGCCCTCTCATCTGCCGCGCCCTTGCCCGGCGTTCTCTCACCGGCGGCTCTGGCTGCGGCTGTGCCCCCCGCTACCGGAGGTGCAGTAAGCGGCAGATTGAAAGTCTCCCAATCCATCAGCGTCATGCCGTCGAGGGTGACCCTGTCCGTGATCCCTTTGCGATCGATGAGGTATTGAGCGAAATTGATATGGCCCATATTTTCTACCAGGATCTCCAGCACCGGATCGGCGACATCCGTTTTCGGGAGCTTGATAGTCCAGTGACCACCGTCACGATAGACCGTGTCGATGAATTGTCCGTTGAGATAGACCACGGCATAGTCATGCGGCTCCGTGATCGTAAGATCACCGCTTTTGTGGCCAATGAGCCTTGTACGATACAGGATCATGCCGCTGGTCTGACCCAGGGATTCCATACACTGAGGCGTCGCCGTATGTTTAGCCGGCGGCAGATGATCCCAGAGCGAAGTATAAGGCCGTAGCGTGAATGCCGGGATCTCCATCACGGGAATAGGGGCAGGAACTTCCGGCAGGGGATGACTGGTATAACGGGCGATCAGGTTACGCAATGCATAGTACTTGGGCGTGGCGCGGCCCTGTTCATCGATCGGCGCGTCGTAATCGTAGCTGGTGACATCCGGTTGAAATTGCACCGGCGTAAACGCATTGGCGCCCGCGGTGAATCCAAAATTGGTGCCACCGTGTATGACGTAAAGATTCAAAGACCGGTGATGGGATAGCAGATAGCCGACCTCCTTTAGAATACCCGCAGTGTCGGGGTGTTGCCATTGTTCCTTCCAGTGCGTGAGCCACCCCGGGTATGTTTCGCTGCTGAACGCCGGAACGTTGGGATTGTGTTTGGCGGCCACTGCAAAATCCGCGTCACTGCCGCCGCTGTCAAGGCCGATGGCGCAGCCGTCCAGGTTACCCGCCTCGAGCATAAAATCGGTAGGCCCATCAGCGGTATAAAAGGGGACTGTGATACCCTGCTTCTGCCATAAACCATGCAGTTCCCGCAGATAGCCCTTGTCATTGGCATAGCTGCCATACTCGTTCTCCAGCTGTACCATCAGGATGGGGCCGCCATGATCACATTGCAGCGGGACGATCTCGCGGCACAGACGAGTGACATATCGCGACACAGCGCTCATATATCGCGGGTCCCGGCAGCGTACCTTGATATCGGGGATCTTCAACAGATACGGCGGCAATCCGCCCCAATCCCATTCGCCGCAGACATAGGGGCCGGGCCGCAACAGCACCCAAAGGCCTTCGGCCTGGCAAAGCCGGATAAACGCGGCAACATCCCTGTTGCCCGTACGGAAATCGAAGTTCCCCGGGGAGGATTCCAGGTAGTTCCAGAATACATACACGGCGATCGTATTACATCCCATAGCCTTGGCCATGAGTATCCGCTGGCGCCAGTATTCACGGGGAATACGGGCCGGATGCATCTCGCCGCTGATGATCTGGAATGGCTTCCCGTCCAGTAGGAATTCGGTTTTTCCAAATGTAAAATGGTGAA
>DASZOW010000129.1:0-3186 GCA_035550615.1 Puia sp. | reverse complement strand
GGCATTTCATGGATTTTCCGGACGTATTCCCCAAACACGGACAACGCAAAAAACCCTTCACGCATCCGCTGCTGCAAAAGACGCCCAGGGTCACCGACGTCGTGCTTGAAAAGGACGTGATGCTGCATTTCCCCTATCACTCGTTTAACCCGCTGATCGATATGCTGCGGGAAGCGGCCATCGACCCCAACGTGACGACGATCAAGATCACCGGCTATCGGCTTGCCTCGAATAGCAAGATCATCAACGCCCTGATCAACGCCGTCCGGAACGGCAAACACGTGACCGTCATGCTCGAGCTCCGCGCACGGTTCGACGAGGAAGCAAACCTGGAATGGAAAGAGCGCCTGGAAGACGAAGGCGTCCGGGTCCTCATCGGTATCCCTAACATGAAGGTGCACGCGAAGATCTGCCTGATCAAAAAACGCATCAACAACTTTACCATCCACTACGGCTTCGTCAGCACCGGCAATCTCAACGAAAAAACGGCCCGCGTATACGGCGACCACTGTCTGCTGACCTCGGACCGGCATATCATGGCGGACGTCAACCGCATCTTTAATTATCTGGAGAATCATAAGGAAGGCATCGAGCCGCTCAAGGGCTGTAAATTCCTGATCCCCTGCCCTACCAGCCTGCGGCGGGAATTGGTGAAGATGATCGCCCGCGAGACCAAACTGGCGCGGGAGAAAAAACCGGCGGCAATGACCCTGAAGATGAACTCGCTGTCCGACGAGGACCTCATCGACAAATTGTATGAGGCGGCTAAGGCCGGCGTCAGGATCCAGCTCATCATCCGCGGCATCTTTTGCATGTTCTCGGAGAACAGCAAGTTCCTGGTCCCCGTAAAAGCCGTTAGCATCATCGACGAATATCTCGAACATGCCCGGGTATTCATTTTTCACAACGGCGGAAAAGAAAAAACTTATATATCTTCGGCGGACTGGATGGTGCGTAACCTCGACCACCGGGTGGAAGCAACCTGCCCGATCCTCGACGAAGGCATCGCCCGGGAACTAAAAGAGATCCTGGACATCCAGCTATCGGACAACGTCAAGGCCCGCTGGCTGGATAATGATCTGCAGAATAGATATAAACGGGACCATCCCGAACACCAGGTCAGGTCCCAGATAGAGATCTATAATTATTTGTACCAGAAAGCCATGCCTGCGGAAGAGATCGTGGCGCACTTTCCGGAGCATGCAGCGGCCGGCTAAGAGGCAGGCTGGTGAGAAACCTACAGAATGAACATGCGACTCGCAGCTATCGATATCGGGAGTAACGCAGCCCGGCTGCTTATTTCCGATGTGACGGATAATTTTGGTAAACCGGATTTCAACAAGGTCAATCTCGTGCGGGTCCCGCTGCGTCTCGGATTCGACGTGTTCGAAAATAAACGCATCTCCGGGGAAAAGACCGAAATGATCCTGCATACCATCAAGGCCTACAAACATCTTATCGAGGCCTATGGCGTAGACTATACCAAGGCAGCAGCTACCTCCGCCATGCGCGACGCGGAAAATGCAGAGGACATCATCCGGCGGGTCAAAGACGAGACGGGCATCGGGATCGAGGTCATCAGCGGCGGTTATGAAGCCTCGCTGATCTATGAGAACCATATCGCCGAGAACCTCGACAAGGAACATGCCTATCTGTATATCGACGTCGGCGGCGGAAGTACCGAGCTCACTTTTTTCGCCGGCACCAATCTCCTTTTCTCGGCTTCCTTTAATATCGGCACCATCCGGCTGCTCAAGAACCAGGTCACCGTACCGCAATGGGACTACATGAAGGAATATATCCGGCGCGAAACCCGCGGCTATACGGACAAGATCATCGCCATCGGCTCGGGCGGCAATATCAACAAGATATTTTCCCTCTCGAAACGCAAAGAAGGCAAATCCCTCCACATCGAACTGCTCAAGGACTACTACAAGGAGTTCTCCAACTTCAACCTCGAAGACCGGATGCGGCTCTATAAGCTGCGGGAAGATCGCGCCGACGTCATCGTTCCCGCCCTGCAGATCTATGTCAATGTGATGCGCTGGGCCGCCGCCCAGGAGATCTATGTGCCCAAGATCGGTCTCGCCGACGGACTCATCCAGCACCTCTATGGCGACCTGAGGAAAAAAGGTGTGGAAGTCTAAAATTACTTCTACCTTGCGCAAAACCCAGTCCATGTCAGTCCATACGGAAATCAAAAAGGTAACGACCCATACGCTGCAACGGATGAAAGCCAACGGCGAAAAGATCTCCATGATCACCGCCTATGATTACTCCTTTGCCCGGATCTTCGACGGGGCAGGCATCGACGTTATTCTCGTCGGTGACTCGGCCTCCAACGTGATGGCCGGTCATGAGACCACACTGCCCATTACCCTCGATCAGATGATCTACCACGCCTCCTCCGTGATGCGCGGCGTGAATCGCGCCCTCGTAGTGGTCGACCTGCCCTTCGGGTCATACCAGTCCAACTCCAAGGAGGCCCTTGCCTCGGCCATCCGCATCATGAAGGAGACCGGCGCCCATGCCATCAAGGTCGAAGGCGGCCAGGAGATCCTCGAGTCGGTGAACCGTATCCTCGCCGCAGGCATTCCGATCATCGGTCACCTCGGCCTCACCCCCCAGTCCATCTATAAGTTCGGAACCTACTCCGTCCGCGCCAAAGAAGAAGCCGAAGCCGAAAAGCTCAAACACGATGCCCGGCTGCTAGAAGAAGCGGGCTGCTCCGCCATCGTACTGGAAAAGATCCCCGCCCAGCTGGCCAGGGACGTTGCCCAAAGCCTGCATATCCCCATCATCGGCATCGGCGCCGGACGCTATTGCGACGGCCAGGTGCTCGTCATGCATGACCTCCTCGGTATCAACACGGAGTTCCAGCCGCGATTCCTCCGCCGCTATCTGCAGCTGCACGAGGAGATCACCGACGCCATCCGCCGCTATATCCACGATGTCAAGGAGAACGATTTTCCCAGCGAACAGGAGCAGTACTGACCCGATGCGCAACCTTCCCCGGACCCCGCGCGGCCCCCGATTAATCTTGCAGCCGCATCCGCCCGGCCGCAAGGGGATATTGTCCCATTCACCGGTGTCATGCTCCCACTCATCTAATATTTCGCCCGTTTCGGCGTTTCCCGATTAGATTTGATGCGATCCCAAAGCCGCGTCCGGCGGCCCGCACATGAT
>DASZOW010000128.1:0-10905 GCA_035550615.1 Puia sp. | reverse complement strand
TTCCCCCCAAATAGGCTACATTGGATCAAACAGCGTCTTGCTATATGAATAAACTGCTCCTTCCGCTGCTTCTCGTTCTACTCGTATCGGGTAATCATTCCTGCCGTCCGGTGCAAGCCGGCGCCACCGCCTACCGCTTTCCGTTCATGGACCCCGATCTTCCCCTCGACAAACGCGTAGACGACCTCGTGGCAAGAATGACGTTGCAGGAAAAGATCGGCCAGATGATGAACGCCGCACCCGCCATTCCCCGTCTCGGCATCCCAGAGTATAACTGGTGGAACGAATGTCTTCACGGCGTAGCCAGGGCAGGCACCGCCACCGTCTTCCCGCAGGCGATCGGCATGGCCGCGGCATGGGACGAAGACATGCAATTCCGCATCGCCACCGCCATCTCCGATGAAGCACGGGCTAAACATCATGACTTCGTTCGCAAAGGCAGTCGACTGATCTACGAAGGACTTACCTTCTGGTCCCCGAACGTCAACATCTTCCGCGATCCGCGGTGGGGCCGCGGGCAGGAAACATACGGCGAAGACCCTTATCTCACCGGCCGCCTGGCCGTACAGTTCGTCAAAGGCCTTCAGGGCGACGACCCCAGATACTTCAAGACCATCGCTACCGTCAAACACTTCGCCGTGCACAGCGGACCGGAGCCGGAACGTCATTTCTTCGATGCCCGCGCGGACGAACGGGACTTTCGCGAGACCTATCTGCCGCAATTTGAAATGGCGATCAAAGAAGGGAAAGCCTATTCGGTGATGTGCGCATATAACCGTTTCCGCGGCGAGCCCTGCTGCAGCAGCAACGAACTGCTCACCACCATCCTTCGAAAGGAATGGTCCTTTCCCGGATATGTGGTCTCCGACTGCGGCGCCATCGATGACATCTATGAACATCACAAAGTAGTGTCCACACCGGAAGAAGCCGGCGCCCTCGCCGTCAGGGCAGGCTGCGACCTGGAATGCGCCACCACCTTTACGCACCTGGAAGAAGCCGTACAAAAAAAGCTCATCACAGAAAAAGAGATCGATATCGCCGTTAAACGGCTCTTCACCGCCCGGTTCCGGCTCGGCATGTTCGATCCTCCGGAGAGGGTGAAATATACCTCCATCCCCTACTCGGTGGTCGACAGCAAAGAGCACCGCGCGCTGGCGCTGGAAGCGGCCCGCAAATCCATTGTGCTGTTGAAGAACGAACACGATCTCCTTCCGCTGAAAAAAGACCTCGGCACGCTGGCCGTCATCGGGCCCAATGCCGACCAATGGCAGATGTTGCTCGGCAACTACAACGGACTACCCTCTAAAGCCTATACTCCGCTGGAAGGCATCCGCGACCACCTGGGCGCATCGCATGTTCTGTACGCGCCGGGCTGTGAACTGGCCGAAGGTCTGCCGTCTTTCGAAAAGATCCCCGCCGCCAATCTCTCACACAACGGCCTGCCCGGTTTGCAAACCGACTACTATTCCAACAAAGAACGCACCGGCAACATCCTGTTCTCCTCGGTCGACACTATCCTCGACGCCGTCTGGGGCGACGGCGCCCCGCGAAAGGATATGAATGACGATGATTTCGGCGTCCGCTGGCAGGGCGATATCACTCCCGGTCAGGCCGGTGACTATCAATTTGGCATCATCACCACCTGCAAGGTCAACCTCTATCTCGACGATAGCCTGCTCGCCAACACGAGCTATCATTTCCGCGATGAGTTCAACGATCCCCGGCTGCGCAGCTCGAAACACCTTCACCTGGAGGCCGGCAAAAAATACCACATCCGGATCGAAGCCGGCGAATCCTACGGGGATGCACGTGTACAGCTCGTCTGGTCCCGGCAACAGCCCAACCACAAAGAAGAGCTGCAACGACAAGCGCTCGACATAGCCCGGAAAGCGGATGCCGTCGTACTCTGCATGGGACTTTCAGCAAGACTGGAAGGGGAAGAGATGGACGTCAACATCGCGGGCTTCAAAGGCGGCGACCGTACCACTTTGGACCTGCCCCAGGTCCAGGAAGACCTTATCCGTAAGATCTCGGCCCTCGGCAAACCTGTGGTGCTGGTATTGCTCAGCGGAAGCGCACTTTCGATCAACTGGGAAGACAAACACATCCCCGCGATCCTGGAATCCTGGTATCCCGGCGAAGAAGCAGGCCCTGCCATTGCCGACGTTCTTTTTGGCGATTACAATCCCGGCGGCCGTCTCCCCGTGACCTTCTACCGATCGCTAAACGACCTGCCGGACTTCGGCGACTATGCCATGGCAGGCAGGACCTATCGCTATTTCAAAGGCGACGTCCTCTATCCGTTTGGCTATGGCCTCAGCTATACCCGTTTCCATTATGATAGCCTCCGGCTCGAACAACCTGCCGTACAGGGCGATTCTGTCCGGCTCGCCGTCACCGTAACCAACAGGGGCCAACGTGGGGGGGATGAGGTAGCCGAACTGTATGTCGCCGCCAGAAACGCCACGGTTCCCGTGCCCATCCGTTCTCTCCGCGGCTTCCGCCGCATTCATCTCCTGCCCAACCAAAGGCGGACCCTGCATTTCACCGTTAGTCCCGACGCATTTACCGTGATCGACGACAACATGAAGCGGGTGCCGATGTCCGGTGATTTCGATATTTCCATAGGCGGCGGCCAGCCGCAAAACACCCGGCCGGCTACCTCCAACACCGTTACCACCACCATCCATCTCCAGGCCGACACCCTCACTGCCGGCGTTTTCCCGCCCCGGCCCATCGTGCTCAAAGGCGCGACCCGCGATCTCGCCAGCCTTGCCATACGGCTGATCAACCTGCCTGCCGGTCAAAGCTTCCATCCGGTGCATGATTCTGCGGACCATCTGCTTATCGTCAAAACCGGCAACGTCGTTGTCTCCGGCAAAACGTTGAGCCCCGGCGGCGTCGGTCTCTACGGTTCTGCTGTGCCCATCCGGGCAAAAACCAACACTTCCTTTTACTTGTTCGCTTTCAGATCACGTTCAGGCGCAGGCCACAATGCAGGCGCCGTCTTCCTTGGCGACTGGTCCGAGCTCACTATGAAAAAGACAGACAAGGGCGAAAGTCGCGCCATTTTCAGCCAGCCCACGATGTCGCTAAAAAACATCAATATGCACGCGACCACGCTCGATCCCGGCCAGATCAGCCACCCCCAGCACGTCCACCGGGCGGAAGAGATCATCCTGCTGCGCAGCGGCAAGGTCCGGATGCACATCGCCGACCGCTATATTCCGGCCAAAGGCGGCGACCTCGTCTTCCTGCCTTCCGGCGTTCCTCATGACCTCGAGAATGGCAATACCAGCCGCGCCGAGTACTTCGCACTCCAATGGGAACCGTAAAAAGGCAGCCCGGCTACAGACTCCCGGAAACCGCGTACCTTTGTACATTGCATGAAGCCCAAATTATTAAAAGTACCGCGGACCCCGGCCCAATCCTTTAGCGTACGCGAGGACCGGGACCCGTTCATCAACAACCGCTGGCATTATCATGTCGAAGTGGAGCTGATCATCTTCCACCAGGGCAGCGGTACGCAATTCGTGGGCGACCATATCAAGCGCTTTCAACCCGGCGACATTATCCTTGTCGGCAGCAACCTCCCGCATTACTGGCGATACGACGACACCTATTTTAAGGAAGACGGAAGCTGCCCTGTCCACTCCACCGTTATCCATTTCTCGGAGAATTTCTGGGGCGATGCCTTCCTCAATCTGCCCGAAACGAAGCCCATCCGCCACCTGCTGGAAAAAGCACGCCGCGGCATCCTGCTGAGCGCACGCGACGAAGAAAAAATGCCCGGTCTGCTTCGCAAGGTCCAATCGGCGGAAGGGGTCGGCCGGATCATCGCGCTTATCGAATGTCTTTCCGCCTTTGCCGGCTCCCGCCATTTACAGCTGCTGTCCTCCATCGGCTTCCGGCCCGACTTCTCCGAAGCCGAGAACCATCGGATCAATGCCATCTACGATTACACGTTCCAGCATTTTACCCGCAAGGTCTACCTCGAGGAAGTGGCGGCCGTCGCCGGTCTTGTACCCAACTCCTTCTGCCGCTATTTCAGATCCCGGACAGGCAAGACCTATACGCAGTTCCTCACCGAGATCCGCATCGGCCACGCCTGCAAACTGCTCCTCGATAACCGAATCAGCATCAAACAGCTATGCTACGAAAGCGGCTTCAACAACTTCACCTGCTTTCACAAGAACTTCAAAAGCATCACCGGCAAAAGCCCCCAACTCTACCAACGCGAACACGGCATCGGTTGAATTACAACGCTTATATTTGCTAAAAAATTAGGCATGCCTACTGAGATAAAATGCCCGAACTGCGGCCATCATTTCCCTATGGAAGAGGCCATGTCGGAGGAATATAAAAAAGACCTGCGGGAACAAATGCAGAAATTCATCCGGGAGAAGGAGGCCACTTTTGCCAACCGGGAAAAAGAACTGCAGCTACAGGCGCAGCAACAGGAAGCCGCCCTGCGCAAATCCATCACCAACGACTTCGAACACCGGCTGCGGCTGATGCAGGACGCCCAGAAAGACAGCGAAGAAAAGCTGCGGACCGCCCGCCAGCGCGAGCTGGAATATCTGAAAAAAGAACAGGACCTGAAGAACAAAGAAGCCGAGCTGGAGCTGTCCGTTCAAAAGCTCCTTCAGCAGGAACGGGCCAAACTCGCCGAAGAGATCCGCCACCTGGAAGAACAGAAGATCGCCGCCCGCGAGACCGCCCACCAGATGAGATACAAAGAACTGGAAAAACAGATCGAAGACCAGAAACGTCTCGCGGCGGAGGCCGAAAAAACCATCGAAGAGATGAAACGCAAGGCGGAACAAGGGTCCATGCAGCTACAGGGCGAGGTCCAGGAAGTGGCGCTGGAAGAACTGCTTCGCGGTACCTTTCCCTTCGATGAGATCAGCGAGGTCGGCAAGGGGGTCAGAGGCGCGGATTGCATCCAGCTCGTGCGGAACAACTTCGGGCAGGAATGCGGTAAGATCATCTACGAAAGCAAACGCACCCACTCGTTCTCGCAGGAATGGATCGAAAAGCTGAAAGCCGATATGCGCAGCCAGGGCGCGGCCATCGCGGTCATCGTCACCCAGGCCATGCCCAAAGACATGCCCTGTTTCGGGGAACGGAACGGCGTCTGGGTCTGCTCGTTCTCCGAGGTCAAGGCCCTCGCCTATGTTTTACGCGATGGCGTCATCCGCATCTTCAATGCGTCCCGCTCCCAGGAGAACAGGGGCGACAAGATGAACCTGCTGTACAGCTATCTTACCAGTACCGAGTTCAGCGAGCAATGGAAGGCCATCCGGGAAGGCTTTTTGGCGATGAAACAGTCCATCCAAAAGGAACGGGATACGATGGAACGTCTCTGGAAGGCCCGGGAAAAACAGCTGGAAAAGGTGCTGCTCAATGCTGCGCATGTCCGGGGCTCCATCGAAGGCATCGCAGGTAAGGACGCTATCGACGTCCAGTTGCTGGAAGACGACGACCAGGATCTGCTCGACTGAAACCGGCAGGCCCGATGGCAAGCCGCTCAGGTCAACAGCCAGGCCAGCGTAAGCGACTGCTCCTCGAAGATCCGGCCCTCCACGGTCAGATGAACGCGTTGCGTCTTATCGAACACAAAGGGCAGCTTGATCCAATCCCCATCCAGGTTGATGCCCCCTTCCAGCTTTATATGCTTTTTAAAATCGAGCTCCCCGCGCCCATACCACTTAAAGATGGCTTCCTTGGCATTCCAGATCAATGTCAGGAACTCCTGGAACACACGGCCCCGCAACCCCCACTGCTCCAGGAACAAGGCATAATCCTCATTGAAAAATTGAGCTTCTTCCTCATTGAGGAACTTAGGGGCCAGCGCCTCTATCCGCGGAGTGATCAGCTCGATGTCTACTCCTACACGGCTATTCGTGCTCACAATGGCCGCGGCATAGTTCGCACAATGCGAGATGGAAAAATGATACTTCTCGCTGGCCAGAAAAGGTTGGCGGGTATCGGCGATCTGTATCTCCTGTATGGGAAAATCCGGGAAAAGAAAGGACAACAGATACCGGCCGGCCAGATGCTGGCGGCGTTTAAAAGGATGCGATACATCCCTTTTCAGCGGTACTTTTTCGAGAAAAAAGGATTCGGGTTCCCCGATAAACCAAATCCCTAACTTTGTGTCCTGGTTGATATTATGTTGATAAAACAAAGGCATCTATAAAAATATATTCGGAATTTACAAACTTAACCAAATTTCAACATGATCCTGTCCGATACTCGCATACTGGCCGAAATGGAAAAAGGAACGATCAAGATCACCCCCTATGACCGAAGCTGTCTGGGTAGTAATTCTTATGATGTCCACCTGGGCAAATGGCTGGCCACTTACCGGAATCATATCCTCGATGCAAAAAAACACAACGAGATCGAATATTTCGAGATCCCGGAGGAAGGCTTTGTGTTGTATCCACACGTCTTTTACCTCGGCGTCACCCACGAATATACCGAAACGCATGCTCATGTTCCCTTTCTCGAGGGAAAATCGTCCACTGGCCGTCTGGGTATCGATATCCATGCCACCGCCGGGAAAGGGGACGTCGGATTTTGCGGAAACTGGACCCTTGAGATCTCCGTAAAACAACCGGTAAAAGTATACAAGGGAATGCCCGTTGGCCAGCTCATCTATTTCCCGGTGGACGGCGAGATCATGGTAAAATACAACCAAAAGGGGAATGCGAAATACAACGGCCAGCCCGACAAGCCCATCGAGAGCATGATGTGGAAGAATGTCTTCTAATGGAATTCGAAACCATATTTATTTTGATAGGCGATCAGCCACGCGATCACTTCGCTATAGGTCTTGATGCCCTGCGGCTGCCGGTTCGCCCGCAAATAATGTCCGTAGGCCTTCCAGATCAGCGGTTCAAACGGATTCCGGTACTTGCGGTTGAACGCCCGTAACGTCCGGATGTCCTGACGCAGCCCCGGCCGCTGCTGTCCACGGAAAGGCTTATACAATGTCGAATCCCGCACATACAATTCGCGGGCAGCATACATATACAGCTCAAAATTGTGAGAGTATTCAAAAGCCGGACTGGCCGGGTTCCACCGTTCGATCGTCAGATAGGCGACCAGGTTAGCTTCGTTCTCCTTGGCATACCCCAATTGATGCGCGATCTCATGGCAGGCCGTGAACGGCTGGGTAAACACAGGCACTGTAGTATTCACCTGTGCCTCCCCGGTAAACGGATTATAATAACCCAAAAAGCCCAGATAGTCGCCGAGATAACTAAAGAGGGAAGGCTTGATCGAAGGGAACGGATAAGCATAATCGCCATCGGTATGCGTATGCCGGTGATAGGCTTCGATGGCTTTTCTGAACAGGACGGACGAATGCCGCAATACATCCCGGTCGATCAGCCGTACACTGTCCTCTGCACAAAGCCGGTTACTGAATTCCTGCATTAACCTGGTCAGCTCCTCGTTGGAATAAGGATGCACCTGGATCTGCAGCTGATCGGCAATATCCAGCCGGTTATAGTTCAATCCCCAAAGCCCGTTGAACAAAACATACACGAGCAGACAGACAAATACCACCCGGCGAAGACAAAAAAGCAGCCAGGCCTTGTCAGCCTGCCGTTTCACCAGTCGCCTGACGAACACGGCCAGCCCATAAAGCATCCACAGACCCGCCGCGAGATAGAGCAGATCGCCTACACTAAAAGGGATCCAGCCGAATAAGATCCGCTGGAACCGGGAGATCACCGGATAGACGCCATGGGAATACCAGCGCTCGACCACGGGGGGGAAATAAGAGACGATCTTGATCGTGATAGCCAGGACGACAAGGCATATCCATATAAGTTTCCGGGACTGGGACATACGACTAAAAATACTCCAAAAATGTTATAACAACCGCCTAAATTGCAGGATATAATTGCCATGTATGAATCCGGAAAGCCTGGATTTCAATAAGAATGAAGACGCCATGCGCCAGGCGCTCGCCCAGCTCAGAACACGTTTGGAGAAGATCGCTTTAGGCGGCGGCAAGGCGGCGATAGAAAAACAGCATGAGAAAAAAAAGCTGACGGCGCGTGAGCGCATCCGGTACCTGGTGGATAAAGATTCCTCATTCATCGAACTCGGCGCACTGGCCGGCTATCAGCTCTACGAAGACCAGGGAGGCTGTCCCGCAGGAGGCACCGTTGCCGGCATCGGCTATATCAGCCGGCGGCAATGTATGATCATCGCCAACGATCAGACCGTAAAAGCAGGCGCCTGGTTCCCGATCACCGGTAAAAAGAATCTCCGTCTCCAGGAGATCGCCATGGAGAATCATCTGCCCGTGGTTTACCTGGTGGACAGCGCCGGCGTATTTCTGCCCATGCAGGACGAGATTTTTCCCGATAAGGAACACTTTGGCCGCATCTTCCGGAACAACGCCCGGATGAGCGCCATGGGCATCACGCAGATCGCCGCGGTCATGGGGCCCTGTGTGGCCGGTGGCGCCTATCTGCCCATCATGAGCGATGAAACCCTCATGGTCGAAGGGAACGGTTCCATCTTTCTCGCCGGCCCTTACCTGGTAAAAGCCGCCATCGGCGAAGACATCGATGCGGAGACGCTGGGCGGCGCCGCTACGCACACGGAGATCTCGGGGATCGCCGACTATAAGTTCAAAACGGAACAGGAATGTCTCGACCAGGTCAGGACGATCATCGGCAAATTGGGCCATGCCCCTGGCGCCGGCCTCTTCGACCGTATTACACCCGCGACGCCAAAACACCCGGCCGAAGAACTATATGGCATTCTTCCTGCCGATGCTACAAAGCCCTATGACATGGTGGAGATCATCCATCGCATCGTCGATGACTCGGTCTTCGACCAGTTCAAGGAAGACTATGGTAAAACCATCCTCTGCGGCTATGCGCGGATCGATGGCTGGGCCGTAGGCGTCGTCGCCAACCAACGGAAGATCGTAAAGAACAAAAAAGGCGAGATGCAGATGGGCGGCGTCATTTACAACGACAGCGCAGACAAGGCCGCCCGTTTTATCATGAACTGTAACCAGAAAAAGATCCCGCTGATCTTTCTGCAGGATGTCACCGGTTTCATGGTGGGTTCCCGCAGCGAGCACGCGGGCATCATCAAGGACGGCGCCAAAATGGTGAACGCTGTGGCCAACTCCGTGGTGCCCAAGATCACGATCGTCATCGGCAACTCCTATGGCGCAGGCAACTATGCCATGTGCGGCAAGGCCTACGATCCGCGTTTTATCTATGCGTGGCCGACTGCCCGTATAGCCGTGATGGGAGGAGAACAAGCCGCCCGTACGCTTCTCCAGATCCAGGTCAGCGGCCGTAAGGCCAAGGGTCAGGCCATCGATCCGGCCGAGGAAAAACGGCTGCTCGATGATATTCGCCAACGTTATGACAATCAGACCTCGCCCTACTATGCAGCAGCACGGTTATGGGTAGACGCCATCATCGATCCCGCCGACACCCGTCGCGTCATCGCGGAAGGGCTACAGGCTGCCGCGCACAACCGGGATCTGCCCGATTTCAAAACCGGTGTGATACAGGTATAACTACCTTATATTTGTCGCATGAGCAACGAACTGATCATGTATACGGACGGATCATCCCGCGGCAATCCGGGACCGGGCGGCTATGGAACTATCCTCTTCTGGGGAAACCAATGCAAGGAGTTATCAGGCGGCTTTCGGCGAACCACGAATAACCGGATGGAGCTGATGGCCGTCATCGCCGGTCTTGAAGCGCTCAAAAAAGACGGACTGAAGATCACGATCTATTCCGATAGCCAGTACGTCGTCAAGGCGGTCGAACATGGCTGGCTCAAATCCTGGATCGCCACGGATTTCAAAGGCGGCAAAAAGAATAAAGACCTCTGGACACGTTTCTACGAGCTCTCTAAAAAGAATCAGCTTCGCTTCGTCTGGGTCCGCGGTCATGCCGACAATCCGCACAACAACCGCTGCGACGAGCTCGCCACCGCCGCCGCCGATGGTAAAGATCTGGCAACGGATCATGTCTTCGAACAGGAATCACGCCCCTGAAATTTTTTTTCCTTCGGATTTATTTTCTTCTTAGTAGCTTTACAGAGCTAACCAAAAAACCTAAAAATGTGGAGCAGACGATGAAGAAGAACCGAAAATATCCGGCGATCCGCAACCTATTCGCAACCAAAGAAGATTTGGCCGGGCTTCGGGGAGCACTGAAAACCGACATCTCCGATCTTCGGGGGGAACTGAAGACTGACATCTCCGATCTTCGGGGAGAACTGAAAGAAGACATCGCCGGTCTTCGGGTGGAACTGAAAACCGACATCTCCGAGCTTCGGGGAGAGCTGAAAGAAGACATCGCCGGTCTTCGGGTGGAACTGAAGACCGACATCTCCGATCTTCGGGGAGAACTGAAAGAAGACATCGCCGAGCTTCGTGGGGAACTAAAGACAGAAATCTCAGTGTTTCGCGGAGAGGTTCAAACCGAATTCGCGTCATTTCGCGGAGAGGTTCAAACCGAGTTCGCCTCATTTCGCGGAGAGGTTCAAGCTGAATTCGCCTCATTTCGCGGGGAGGTCAAATCCGATACGGCCAATCTCAAAGGCGATCTCGAAGTCAAGATCGCAAATGTCCGCACCGATGTCGTCCGCTGGATGTTTGCTTTTTTTGTTACCATGCTGCTTGCCATCCTCGGCCTATACATCAAAAAATAAAGCACTCGCTATAACGTCCCCGCGGGAACGGTCGCCCGGTAGACCACCGCATCGGCCTGCGCTTTGAGCTCGAAGCGGGCCTGATGAAAGGCGACAAACGCTTCCCCGGTCTTCCTGCCAAAAGGCTTCGCCTCCTGTTCAATCACCCCGATCTTTCCTTCCAGAACGATAAAGATCTCCACGGAATGC
>DASZOW010000127.1:0-5041 GCA_035550615.1 Puia sp. | reverse complement strand
GTGAGGACCGCTGCGATGCTCAGGTTCTTGCTTCGGAGGACACGCAGGTTGACCACGGGAGTTTTGGTTTGGAACTCCCACCAGACGAAGAGGATCAGACCGAGGGAGGCGATGATCGTCAAGACGATTATATAATTAGCCGAAAACCAATCGTCCGTCTCGCCGCGCTCCAACACGGTCTGCAACGAGCCCACGCCCGCGGCCAGGAGCAGGATGCCTGCCCAGTCAATTTTGCCGGCGCCGGGTTTAATGGCGGGTTCACCAAGCAGGCGGGAGCAGATGACCGATACCGTGAGCCCGATGGGGACGTTGATATAAAAGATCCAAGGCCAGGAAAAGTGTTCGGTGATGTAGCCGCCGAGGGTCGGGCCGATGGTGGGGCCGACGAAGACGCCGACGCCGAAGAGGGCGCTGGCGATGTTCTGTTTTTCCTTGGGGAAGAGCTCGTACACGATAGCGGCAGACACGGAAAGCAAGGCGCCGCCGCCCATGCCTTGTAAAAAGCGGCAGGCCACCAGCACCCAGATATTAGTAGCCTGGCCGCAGAGAAAAGAGCAAACGGTGAAGAGGATCACGGAGCCGATGTAATAATTCCGGCGTCCCAGTTTCCCCGAGAGGAAGCTGGTGATGGGGATCACGATGACGTTGGCGATCGCATAAGAAGTGATCACCCAGGACGTGTCTTCGAGCGTGGCGCCGAGGTTCCCGCTCATGTAGGACAAGGCCACGTTCACGATCGAAGTATCGATGAGTTCCATGACGGCCGCCGCTATGACCGTGATCATCAGGATCGTTCTTTTCATGGGGATGGGATTAGCGATTGTTCAATGCTGTCATGGCTTCCTCGGGCGAGGAGAGGAAATATCTATAGAACTCTTCCGTTCCGGCGACGCGGATCTCGGTCCGGTCAGCTTCGAGACCCTGGAGCAGCTCGTGGGCTACGACATCGGGTTTGATGCCCAGGTGGCCATCGATGTCCGCGGAGAGGGCGGTGTCCACCAATGGCGGCATGACCTCGAAGACTTTGACATTCGTAGTCTTCAGCAGGTGTCGCAGAGACAGCGTGTAGGAATGCAATGCGGCTTTGCTCGCCGAATAGGTAGAGATACGAACGCCGGGAGCGAAGGCCACGATGGAGCTGACGTTGACGATGGCGGCCGCGGGTTGCCGGCGCAGGAGGGGGAGGAGCTTTTCGTTGAGACGAATAATGGATAGATAGTTGGTGAGCATTTCTTCGCCGGCTTTTTCGAAGCTGAATGCGGCGTCCGTCGTGAGGTCATACGCATAGGCTTTGCCGGCATTGTTGATGACGATGTTCAGACCGGGATGTTCCCGATAGATGTTTTCCACGAGCTTGTCGACGTCTTCGGCGTTGGAGACGTCGCTGGTGATGCCGGTGGTATTCTTCAGTGTCGATAGGGCTTTTGCCAGGCGATCTTTGTCGCGGCCGGTTATTATCACGCGGTTGTTTTTGCTTAGCAGTTTTGCGAATTCGTAACCGATGCCGGCGGTGCCGCCGGTGATGAGGATCGTGTTGTTGGACGTGTTCATGTTTTTTTGTTTTTATACCGATCGGTATATTTTTGAAGAAAAAAAATTTGAGGTCAGGTATGGGATTTCGCGGGGTAGGGTGTTTTACAATGATCTAATATATGTTTCGAGCGAGGCGATGACGGCTTTGGTGTAGGCTGGCTTTCCGGTGGCTTTCGAGATCACGACGAGTCCTTCCAGCAGGGCGATGATCGTGAGGGCCGCTTGTTCGGCGTTTGTCGAGGGTTTGAATTCGCGTGCGGCGATACCGGCTTCGACGATCTGCACTATGCGATGTTTCCAGTCGCTGAGGGCTTCGCCGGCGCGTGCGCGTAGGCGTGGGTGGGTGTCATCGGCTTCGGCTGTCGTGTTGAGTACGGGGCAGCCGCCGGCGAGCAGTGGATATTTGCGGGGGTTACCATATACCTCGACGTATACGAGAAGTTTGTCGCGGTAGCCGGGCAGTTGGGCCATCTCGCGGCGCAGGACTTCGCGTACGGTCTTATAATTATGTTCGAAGCAGGCCAGGGCGACTTCGTCCTTGTCGGTGAAGTTGCCGTAGATGCTGCCTTTGGTGAGGCCGGTGGCTTGTGTCATGTCCGAGAGGCTGGTGCCGGCGAATCCTTTGGTATTGAATACGGGGGCGGTCTTCTCGATGATGAACTGGCGGGTGCGTTCGGCTTTACTCATGGCACAAAATTATACCGAACGGTATAATTAACCAAATAAATTTTTGGTTGGGGGCCGGTGTACCTTTGCCTCTACAAAACAAAAGATATGAGCACGTTAAATCAAAAAGTAGTTCTGGTGACCGGCGCCTCGGGCGGCATCGGGGCTGAAATTTCCCGGCAATTCGGCAGGACGGGTGCGAGGGTGATCGTCCATTATGCCGGACGCAAGGAACCGGCCGACAAGGTCGTCGAGGAGATCAAACAAACGGGCGGGAATGCCATTGCCGTCCAGGCCGATATACGCAACCCCGCCGAAGTCAGGGCGCTTTTCGATAAGGGGATCGCCGAGTTCGGCCGGATCGATGTGGTCGTCAACAATGCCGGTATCATGGTCGCCAAGATGATCAAGGATATCACCGATGAGGAATTTTTGAACCAGGTGGCCATTAATTTATCCGGGGCATTCTTTGTGCTGAAGGAGGCGATGGCGCGGGTAGCCGACAATGGATCGATCATCGATATTTCGACGAGTGTCAACCGGATGGCTATTCCTACATACGGACCTTATGGCGCGACGAAGTCCGCTGTCGAGCATCTGACGAAGGTCGCTTCCAAGGAGGTGGGGCGGGGGATCCGCGTCAATGCCGTCTCGCCGGGGCCGGTGAATACCGAGCTTTATCTAAAGGGCAAGTCGCCGGAGCTGATCGCGCGGCAGGCAGCTTTAACCCCCTTCAACCGGATTGGCGAGCCGGGGGATATCGCTCCGGTGGTCGTTTTTCTCGCTACCGATGAAGCCCATTGGATCAGCGGGCAAATCATTCCTGTAAATGGCGCTATGAACTAATTAAAATTACATTATGCTGAATACAGCAGCTGCTGGTAAACTGTTGAAGAAATGATTATCTTCAGCGGATGAACCAACGCTACTATTCCCTGGATGTCTTCAGGGGTGCGACCGTCGCCTTTATGATCCTTGTGAACAATCAGCCGGGCGCGGCGTATATGCCGCTCGACCATGCTCCCTGGCATGGGCTGACGCCGACGGATCTTGTCTTTCCATTCTTTCTTTTTGCGGTGGGTAACGCCCTTTCGTTTGTGATGCCGCGGTTCGAGCAGCAGGGCACGGGGGCGTTTATGAAGAAGGTGGTCCGCCGGACGCTGCTGATCTTTGTCATCGGGCTCCTGCTCAACTGGTTCCCCTTTTTCCACTGGGATCATGACCGGCTGGTCTTTACGCGGTGGGAATATCTGGATGACAAGGGAGAGCTCGCGGGTGTCCGGGTGATGGGGGTATTGCAGCGGATCGCACTTTGTTATGGGATAGGGGCGTTGATCGTCTATTTCTGCAAGCTGCGGCGGGCGTTCTTCATCGCCGGATGTCTCCTGCTGGTTTATTGGGCGCTTTGCGTGCTGCTTGGCCATCCCGGCGATCCTTATAGTCTCAACGGCTATTTTGGCCTGGGGGTCGACAAGGCCGTGTTCGGACCGGCGCATATGTATCACGGAGAAGGGGTGGCCTTTGATCCGGAGGGTATCGCGAGCACGATGCCGGCGATCGTGAATGTGATCCTGGGCTATTTTGCGGGGACGTATCTGCAGAAGAAGGGGAAGAGCTATGAGACGCTGACCCATTTTTTTGTCGCCGCGCTGCTGTTGCTTTTTGCGGGGTATATGTGGGGCACGCTGTTCCCGATAAACAAGAAGATCTGGACGAGCAGCTATGTGCTGGTGTCGGCCGGCTGGGCCCTTTGCTGTCTGAGCCTGCTGATCTATTTTATCGAGTTCAGGGAGGCGAAGGGAGGGTGGAGCCGTTTTGCCGATGTATTCGGGAAGAACCCGCTTTTTATCTTTATCGTGGCGGGGGCTTTTCCGCGGCTGGTGCGGTTGATCAGGTGGCCGGATGGGGCCGGCGGTTATACGAACCCGATGGGTTGGTTCCTGCATCATGTCTGTGAGCCGCTGTCGGGTGGCAGGGCCGAGAACGCTTCGCTTATCTATGCAGGGATATTGATCATCCTATACTGGTTTCTCGCCTGGGTGCTGGACAGGAGAAAGATCTATATCCGGGTGTAGCCGGGCCAGCACTTCTTCTATATTACCTGCCTGGAATTTCCGCAGGATATTGAGCCGGTGGGCTTCGATGGTACGGACGCTGACGCGGAGGGCTGAGGCGATCTCCTTATTGCTGAGGTCGTTGTCGATGAGGCGGAGGATCTGTGCTTCCCGTTTCGACAGGGCGATATTGCCGGCGCCGGGGCCGCGGGTGTTGCGTTCTTTTTGCAGATCGATGTATTTTCGGACGAGGACGTCGGAGACGTCGGCGGTGAAATAGAATTTCCCTTTATATACTGTGCGGATGGCGGTGGGCAGGATCTTGCGGCCGGTGTCTTTGAGGATATAGCCGCTGGCGCCTATTTCGAGGGCCCGGGAGACGTAGTCGGGGTTGCCATAGAGGCTGAAGAAGACGATCCTGGTCCGGGGCTCGCGTTTGAGCAGCAACCGGCTTGTCTCGACGCCGCCGATACCCGGCATGTGGATATCCATGATAATGACGTCGGCGGGAATGGAGCGAAGGGTATCGAGTGCGGTTTCGCCGTCGCCGGCTTCGCCTACGACCTGCATGTCCGGTTCGCTGTCTACCAACTGTTTCAATTCATTCCGGAGGGGTTCCTGGTCGTCGACCAGGAAGACTTTTATGTTCGGGCTCATGCCACGCATTTTGGAAAATGTAATATTACAGATAAACGATGTTATAATGAAAAAATCGGGCCGGTTTTGATTATTTTATTACATTGTTATTTATTTAATATGTTTTAGCCGTATTGGCATCTTGCTTACCT
>DASZOW010000126.1:0-10122 GCA_035550615.1 Puia sp. | reverse complement strand
GGGTCAATGGACATTTCCTTGGCCGCCGGCCGAACGGTTATATTTCCTTCCGGTATGAGCTTACGCCGTATCTGCATTCCGCCGGTCCGGATACGATGCTGGTAAAGGTCGACAATTCCGCGCAGCCGAACAGCCGCTGGTATTCCGGTTCCGGCATCTACCGCCATGTTTGGTTAGATGCCAAGGGTGCGGTATCCATCGATCCATGGGATCTATTTATCACGACATCCCAGGTTGAGGACAGACAGGCGCGTATCCATGTGTCGGCGCCGGTGGACCGGAATTATGCGGTGCGCACCACGATCTATGACGCCGGTGGAAGGAAGGTGGGTTCGACAACAGGTAGCGATCTTACGATCGAGGCACCGCATCTGTGGTCGCCCGACCATCCCTACCTCTATAAGGTGGAGCTGCAGCTGCTCGATGGGCAGAGGGTGGTCGACACGTATATTACCCCGATCGGCATCCGGGCTTTTCATTTCGATATCGCCCGGGGATTCTTTTTAAACGGCCAGCCGTTGAAAATAAAGGGCGTTTGTATGCATCATGATCTCGGCGCGCTCGGTGCGGCGGTGAACAGTGCGGCGATCGTCCGGCAGCTGCGGCTGCTGAAAGCCATGGGGTGTAACGCGATAAGGACCAGCCATAATCCACCTGCGCCGGACCTGCTGGATGCGTGTGATTCGCTGGGTTTTCTCGTGATGGACGAGGCGTTCGATATGTGGCAGAAGAAAAAGACCAAATACGATTATTCGCTGGACTTCAAGCAATGGCATGAAAAAGATCTGCAGGATCAGATCCGGCGGGACCGGAATCATCCTTGTGTGATCATTTGGAGCATCGGTAATGAGATCCGGGAGCAGTTCGACAGCAGCGGGATCAGGATCGCGCGTGAGCTGGCTGCCACCGTTCGGGCGCTCGACAGCACGAGACCCATTACTTCCGCGCTTACCGAGACCGACACCGCAAAGAATTTTATCTATCGTTCCGGGGCGCTCGACCTGGTAGGGCTCAACTACAATCAGCGGAAATACGATTCCGTTCCGATGAAATATCCCGGCAAGCCATTTATCGCTACCGAGACCACATCCGCGTTAGAGACGCGCGGGCATTATGATATGCCGGCCGACAGTATCCGGCGCTGGCCTTCCGGCCCCAAGAAGGCGTTAGTCGGCGGCAACCCGGATCTTACCGCGTCGGCTTATGACAATGAATCTGCGTATTGGGGTTCTACGCACGAGGAGACGTGGAAAGCGGCGAAACGCGATCCGTGGGTGTCGGGGATATTCGTATGGAGCGGTTTCGACTATCTGGGCGAGCCGACGCCTTATCCGTGGCCTGCGCGTAGCGCGTATTTTGGAATTATAGATCTTGCCGGTTTTCCGAAAGACATTTATTATATGTATCAGTCCGAGTGGACTGCCGAACCGGTGCTGCATGTCTTCCCCGACTGGAATGGGCGGGCCGGCCGGCCGATCGATATTTGGGCCTATTACAACCAGGCCGACGAGGTGGAGCTATATCTCAATGGCCGCAGTCTGGGTGTCCGAAGAAAAGAAGGTGATGAGCTGCATGTAGAATGGAAGGCCGTTCCTTTTCAACCTGGCGAGTTGAAGGCCGTTTCCCGTAAAGATGGGAAGGTGGTGCTGACACGGACGCTGCATTCCGCCGGCGCGGCTGCCGCGCTCGAGCTGAAAGCCGATCGCGGGGAGTTAAAGGCTGATGGGAGCGATCTGTCCTTCCTGACGATTAGGATGGTCGATGCCAATGGTAATGCGGTTCCCCATGCGGCCAACCTGGTTCATGTTACCGTTTCCGGCGCCGGTATGCTGGCGGGCATGGATAATGGGTATCAGGCCGATCTCGAATCCTTCCGGGGCCCGGAGCACAAGGCCTATAATGGACTTTGTCTTGCGATCATCCGCACAAAGAAAACATCCGGGCCCATACATATACGGGTCAGTTGTCCGGGACTTCGGCCGGCGGAGATGGATTTGGTCAGCAGATAAAGGTGGGTGGGTTATTTCCGCGTGTATTTAACTTCCATGTTCTTGAACTCTTTGTCTCCCATCAGCGAATACATTTCCATGACCTGGGTATCGTCATCCACGAACCGCCAAACTTCCCGGACAGGAATGTCTTTCCCCGACACAGGGTCGACCATGGTACCGGAATATTTGATGGCCTTGTCGGCGTCATCCCAGGCGCCGGTCATCGTCATGATGCCTGTGCCCATGTTGTCGATCCACGAATTGACGAACATCTTTTTAGCATTGTCGTAGCCGGTTATGGCCATGCCTTCAAAGGGTTGGCCCATGAAATTGCCGGTGTTTTTGGATTGCAGGTACCGGCCGCCGAGGATCATCTCGTTGGTACAGGAGGCGGAAGAGGATACCGGCTGGGCGCCTGGCTGCATCCACATGGTAACTGTCGCGGTCCAGAGGCCGGCCGATTTCGCCAGCATCTTGTGGATGTTCCCGGGAGTGGAATAAGCCATCATGGCCTGCATTTCGTCGGAGGAGGTTTGTGCGGTCGAGGGGAGGGAAGAGCAAACGGCGGCGAGCGCCAGCAATGCAACGGTTAGCCTGTTCATAAAAAACGTTTTGGTTACCCAAAAGGTACAAAAAATAGTAAGATATTCCATCAACATAGTTAAACCTTACATTGTTTCCCCCTGCCTGCACTTGTACCTTTATTTTCATCTTCCAAAAGCCACCGGAGGTCATCCCCGGTTCAAAAACGGTTAAGACATATGAAGGTAAGCTTGCTTGCATTGGGTTCGACCCTCGTTACGTTCATGGCAGTTTCTGCCGCTCCTGCTAACCCCTCACTTACTACCTTACCAGTTAAACATGCAACCTCTGCAAGCACCGGCGAAGACAGTACTTACCTGAGAGTTATTACCGAAAGGGCCGGGAAGATCGTGGCCACGCTCGGCCTACCGGATTCGGCGGCTTTTTATCGCGTTCGTACGATAGTCAAGGAGCAGTATCGCGCGTTGAATGCCGTCTATACAGAAAGGGATGAAAGACTGAAGCAACTCAAGGATCAGCAGCCTCCCGCCGATAAAAATACCAGCGACTCCATCAAGAAGAATATCCAGCAGGATGTGGATGCGCGGGTCGCCAAGCTGCACACCGCTTATCTCGCGAAGCTCGCAACGGAACTCAATCCGCAGCAGGTCGATATGGTCAAGGATGGGATGACGTACAATGTACGCACCGTTACTTTCCGTGCTTATGAACAAATGCTACCTCAATTAACCGACGAGCAGAAGAAAGTGATCATGGACGATCTCATCGAAGCTCGTGAACATGCCATGGACGCCGGATCCTCTGAAAAGAAGCACGCCTGGTTCGGGAAGTATAAGGGACGCATCAATAATTATCTCTCTTCCCAGGGCATCAGCATGAAAAAGGCCAGCGAGGACTGGAAAAAGAGGAAGGATGCCGCTGCCGGCGCCGGCACCAAATAGGCGAGTTCAAAACTAATCGGGTTTTTTATTTAATGTTTTATTATTCAATAAATCAATGATTGCTTTTTTTCTCCTAAAACTAAATGCCATATGACCTTGCAAAGATTGGCGAGATATTCGCTCGCGTTAATGCTTGTGGTATTCTATCATCTAACCGTGTCTGCGCAGCAACATCGTCGCGTGATCACGGGTAAGGTGATCAATTCGGATACCAAAGAACCGATGAACAATGTCTCCGTTACCGAAAAAGGATCACCCAAGGGTGTGACCACGAATTCGGACGGTGAGTTTACCCTGGTGGTACCTGGCAAAGGCGCTGTGATCCTCTCTTTTTCCTATATCGGGTTCGACCCGAAGGATATCAAGACCATCAGCGATACGAACTTGCTGGTTTCACTCGTCAATTCAAATAAGAAGATGGACGATGTGATCGTCATTGGATACGGCACACAAAAGCGCTCGGACATCCTTGGGGCTGTTGCTACTGTAAATCCGAAGGAGGTACAGGATCTTCCCGTAGCGAATTTATCGACCGCATTGGTCAACCAGGTTCCGGGAGTCAGCATCACACAATCGGCCGGCAAACCGGGGGCTAATACTACCATGAATATCCGCAACTCGGTGTCGTTGAATAATCAGCTGACCACGCCCTTGTATGTTATCGACGGGTTGGTGCCGGTCATCGGATCAGGCGCCGGTATCGATCCTACGGGTAAGTCGGCCTTCGATGCGCTGGATGCTAACGAGGTCGAGAGCATTACCTTTCTAAAAGACGGGATGGCGACGATCTACGGTGCGCGCGGCGCCAACGGGGTCGTCCTCGTTACCACCAAACATGGCCGGCCGGGTAAGCCAAGGATCAGCTATTCCGGTTCCTATTCCAACACGCAGGCCAGCAAGATCCCGAAGATGCTCAGCGGATATGACCATGCCTTACTGTTGAACAATTGGGTGGAGAACTATAATCCGAACAACGTCCTGACCGGCGAGATTTATACACCCGAGGAGTTGGATACGATCAAGTCGCGTAATTTCGACTGGTTTAGAAATGAATGGATCCCCAATGGCTCGGTCCAGCGCCATAATATCAGCATCAGCGGCGGTACGGAGAAGTTGACCTATTTCGCCGGCGCCAATTACTACAATGAGATCGGCAACCTGCCTAATGTAGTCGCTAACCGTTATGGAATACAGCTCGGCATGACGGCTAAGATCATCGACGGTCTTACCACGGAGGTCAGCGTCAACTATAATACCGGGTATGAGAGTCGTCCGGCGGTAAAAGGCACTCCGACGACCGACCAGGTGGACCAGGAGAACGGCACGATCAGCTCCCTGCTGACTGTCCCCAAGTGGGTTCCTGAAACGATCAATGGGCTTCCCAACTATTATGATCCCATCCGGTGGAATCCTTTGGCTGCGGTCAATGCGAATACTTATGCGAGAGACAACAACACCAATTTTTCGCTGGTCGGTAAACTTACCTATCAGATACCGGTGATAAAGGGTTTGTCTGTCTTTGCACAGTACGGCCGCAACGACTATAATGATTATGGTAAATCATACTATCCGCCCTATAGCACCTACTCATTTACCCAGATAGCGGGAGCAAACGATCATCTCAACAGCGGGCCTAATGTCGGAAAGGGTGCGCCTACTGGCACTCAAAAGGTACTGTATAACTATACCGGACCCGTTATACTGAAGACCGTCAGCAACGGCAATCAGCTTCAGAATAACTATACAGGCACCAAGAACTGGCAGGCCACGGAAGGGATTACATATGACAACCGTTTCGGCGACCACGAGATCTCGGCCTCGCTGATCTCGGAACAGGAACAGACGACCGGCAACGTCTATCAGACCAGTGACAATACCCAGATCATTCCCGGGATAGATCAACTCTATGGCTTTAGCAACGACGGCAGCAATCTTAATGTTAGCGGTCAGACAGTTTCCACCGGTCGTTGGAGCTACCTGGGTAGGCTGAACTACTCGTTCAAAGGCAAATATCTCTTGCAGGGTTCGTTCCGGGACGATGCTTCGCCTTATTTTCCTGTTCAGCGTCAATGGGGATTCTTTCCCTCCGGCTCCATTGGGTGGAAGATATCCGAAGAGGGCTTTTTCCAGAACAATGTTCATTTCCTGGATGACCTGAAGCTTCGCTTTAACCTGGGTTTAACGGGTAATGACGCCGGTCAGCCCTTTGGCTGGGTGGAAAGATATACATCGAACAACGGCTATTTATTGGGGGGTGTCATGACCAATGGTTTGGCCACTTCGCAGGTACCCAACCCCGATATCACCTGGGAAAGCGCCCTTTTCAAAGACCTGGGCGTGGACGGTACTTTTGCGAACCGAAAATTCAACTTTTCGTTCGATTACTGGTTCAAGCATGGGTTCAATATGCTCGAGCCTCCGCAATCTACGGTCACGAATACGTCCGGCATCACGAATACCGCATCGGTGAACCACGGCATCATCAATAGTTGGGGTACGGAGTTCCAACTGGGCTATCACCAGGACATAAATAAGGATTGGCAGGTCTTTGCTACCGTAAACTTCAACTGGAGCGATAACAAGGTCATCCGGGAATATTACAATCCCGGAACCGACACCGGGTATCTGTACCCGATCGGCAAGCGTATGGACCAGGGCATCACCGGATACAAGTCCACGGGTATCGTCCGTACTGCGGCTGAAGCAGCCGCCTGGAATGCCAAGAATCCCAATTGGACGATCAACAAGGATACGTTGCGTGCCGGTGATCTCAATTTTGTCGATGTCAATGGCGACGGCAAAATCGATGGCAATGACCAGACGCAGATCGCAAAGCGTTCCAGTACACTCTTCGGTTTTGGTTTTATCTTTGGCGCTCAATGGAAGGGATTCCGGGTAAGTACGAATATTTCGCTCGGGATCGGCGGTCAGATTGCGTGGAAGAAGGTAGATGTGGCTCCTCCGACCAAGGATGCTTCGGCACTTGCCATGTGGAAAGGGTCGTATACGGCCTACCGCACCAATGCGACGCTGCCGGCTATCTATGCTCCTTTTGCCAACCAGGTCTCTACCTACTGGCTGCATAGCGCAACTTATATGTATGTCAACAACCTCATGTTGTCCTGGCAGGTTCCGGTGCGTTTTACCTCCACTCATCATCTGCCGGAGGCCCGGTTCTACCTGACGGGTACGAATCTTTGGTCGATCATCAACCCGACGCCATTCAAGGACCCCCGGTCCAACGAGATCACGGACTATCCGATCCTGCGTACCTGGACGTTCGGAGCGAACATAAGTTTATAATTGCAAGCCATATAAAATAAAAAAGATGAAAAAGCTTATTATATATTCCATTCTTCTTATCTCCCTGGCCGATACGGGTTGTCAGAAGAAGATACTCGATAAGGTGGATTTTAACGGTGTGCCTGTAGCGACGGCCTGGGGCAATGTGCAGACAGCGCAGATCTATCTGGACAATCTCTACCAGTACTGTATGCCGGTGTATTATAGCAATGCCAGCGCCAGCACCGTTCCGACGAACTGGCATAACATCAGCGACGAATGCAATGGCGGTTCCAATATCGGCGTGTTGCAGGGAAACCTTACGCAGGAAAGTGAGAATGATTTTTTCCCTACCGCCAATTCTTCTTGGCAGTGGATCCGCAAGATCAATATTCTTCTGGCGGATATCGACAAATATGGACTTACGCCGGATGTGACCGCGCCGATCAAGGCACAGGCTTATTTTCTGCGTGCGTGGGTTTATTTCAATTTGGTAAAGGTCTATGGCGGCGTTCCTTACATCACCAAGGTGATGGATTATGTCAAGGATAGTTTGAATATCCCGCGGAATTCGACGACGGAGTGTGTGGACAGTATGATCGCCGATCTTAACCACTGCTCTGTGTTGCCGGCGCACTGGACCGGAACGGATCTGGGGCGCATTACGAGCGGCGCGGCGCTTGCGCTCAAGGGAAGGATCCTGTTGTACTATGCCAGCCCGCAGTTCAATCCTTCCGGTGACCAGACCCGTTGGCAGATGGCTTTGCAGGCGAACAAGGCGGCATACGATTCGCTGACGGCGCAGGGATATGCCCTGGCTTCCAAATATTCCCGGGTCTTCCTCGATGCGGGCAGCAGCGCCAATTCCGAGGCCGTTATTTTCCGGGCATATAACGGAAGCAGTATCATCTCTCAGGATGCCAATAACTGGGACAACGTAGTTCGTCCTTATTCGCAGGCGTATAGTGGCGGCGGCAAGAGTTACAATCCCACCTGGAACCTGGTACAGGCTTATCCCATGGCGGATGGTTATGCTCCGGGTGATCCTCATTCCAAATACACATATGACAGTGTCCGGTTCTGGCATAACCGCGATCCGCGTTTCTATTCGACCGTTGTATACAATGGCGCCGTTTACGGGCTTGGTAATACCGCGGGCCGTATCCAATATACGTACGTGGGAACGGCAGAGGATCTGAGTGCTCCGACGACTACCGGATTCTATTGTCGCAAGAATGTAGATACCAGTCTTACAGCCACCGCTACGCAATTCGGTAAGACCTGGTGGGTAGAAATGCGTTTTGCAGAGGTCATGCTCAACTATGCCGAATGCGCCAATGCCACGGGCGATCAGGCCACTGCCTATACTATGCTGACGCAGATCCGCAAGCGCGCAGGTATTTCCGCGAACTCCGATAATCTTTATGGATTGACGGCCGGTATGACCCAGGCTGATATGGAGACCGCGATCCTTAACGAGCGCCGGATCGAATTTGCTTTCGAAGACAAACGGTATGACGATCTGCGGCGTACCCGTACTTTCGATCAGCTGAACGGCCAGACCCGTATGGGCTTCTTTATCGTTCCAAGAGCGCCGTACTTCTCCTCGACGAAAGCTTCAGATGCGAATAAGCCGAATAATATCGAACGCTATCTTTCCGGTTCTACGGGCCCGAAGGTGAGGGACACGATCAACATCGAGGGTCCGGCGTACCAGGTATACTTCAGGGATAGTCTGGCGCCGATCGTGAATGAGAAGCCTATCAACTTCCAGACGACCTATTATGCGTACGGTATCCCTTCCACGAATATCAGCAAGCAACCGGCCTTGCAGCAGACGCTCGGCTGGATGTTTGCCGGCGCGGCGGGGACGTTCGATCCGACGAAATAATTCGATCCGACCAAATGAAGTTAATACACCAGGCTACCTATGGGCACCCTTTGAACACGCTAGTAAAAAACAAGATAATACAATGAAGAATCGACTTTTTCTGTTTGCTTCCCTTGCGGCGACGCTCGGCCTTTCGGTGCCGGCGAAGGCACAGTACCCCAACGTACCCGAAGATGTCAAGGCGCAGGCAGATGCCATGATGAAAGCAGCATGGCGCCACTCCGACTCTGCCTGGCAGGTAGCCTGGCCCATTATCGACAATGATGCGAAACATGGAAAACCATATATTCCCTGGGCGGCCAGGCCCACCGATCTTCCGCAGTCGCCTATGCTGGCGTTCCCGGGTGCAGAGGGCGGCGGTATGCATAGCTTCGGCGGGCATGGCGGCAGGGTCCTGGTCGTCACCAGCCTGGCGGATTCCGGACCCGGAACGTTGCGCTGGGCCTGTGAACAAGGCGGGGCCAGGATCATCGTCTTCAATGTAGCAGGCATCATCCACCTGCACAGTCCGATCATCGTACGGGCGCCTTATATCACGATCGAAGGTCAGTCGGCTCCCGGCGATGGCATCTGTGTGGCCGGGGAATCCTTCTGGGTCAATACCCATGATGTGATCCTGCGCTATCTGCGCTTTAGAAGGGGCGAGACGAACGTAGGCCGTCGCGACGACGCGCTCGGCGGCAACCCGGTAGGTAATGTCATCTGCGATCATATCTCGACGAGCTGGGGTCTGGACGAGAATTTCTCGATGTACCGGCACATGTTCGATCCCGGTGACGGCTCCAAGGAAGAGAAACTGGGAACGGTGAATATCACTATCCAGAACTGTATCTCCGCCGAGTCGCTGGATACGTGGAACCATGCCTTCGGGACCACCATGGGCGGTGAGAACTGTATGCTGGTCCGGAATCTGTGGGCCGACAATACGGGCCGTAACCCGAGCATCGGCTGGAACGGGGTATTCAATTTCGTCAATAACGTCGTGTTCAACTGGCATCATCGTTCCATGGACGGCGGCGATTATACGAGCCTGTTCAATATCATCAACAACTACTTCAAGCCGGGGCCGGTGACGCCCAAGAACGAGAATGTCGGACACCGGATACTGAAACCCGAGACGGGCCGCAGCAAGTTGAAGGAGCTGCATTTCGGCAGGGCATACGTTCACGGCAATATCATGTACGGTTATCCCGAGGTCACCAAGGACAACTGGGATGGCGGGGTACAGATCGGCGAGGAACCCAATGCCGGACCGTATAAAGATTATATGAAGGTCGACAAGCCCTTTCCGATGCCGCCGGTCAAGATCATGTCCGCTGAGCAGGCTTACAAATTCGTGCTGACGAATGTAGGCGCTACGCTGCCGCATCGCGATGCGGTCGATGCCCGCGTCATCGAGCAGGTCCGTACGGGTAAGATAGCATATAAAGATGTCAATACGGATACCGTACCTCAGTTCCATGTTCGTAAATTG
>DASZOW010000125.1:0-17030 GCA_035550615.1 Puia sp. | reverse complement strand
CGTCCGGTTCAAGGCGCCACAGCCCGGCGACTACTATATGCTCTTCGACCTCAATGGCGTCACCGGCTACCAGGCATTTTCCGCCGACCGCTACATCGAGCTGGATGGACAGATGTCCGGCGTAATCACCTATGTCTGGGATGGCAAGGACGGTCTCGGCAGCCAGGTGCCGGCCAATACCACCTTCCCGATAAAATTCTATTATCGCAAAGGTCGCGTCAACGTGCCGATGTACGACGCCGAGCTCAATATAAACGGGTTCTCCGTCGGCGGCCAAAGCCCGGCCCTGGCCATCACGCCAAATGCGCCGCTCTTCTGGGACGATACCCAGGTCGTCGATACCGGCGGCAACTGTAGCAATAACAACTACAACACCACCGGCAGCGGTTATGACAACTCCATCGTGGGCGTCGTGCCGACTTCTACCCAGGGACGTGCCTGGAATGGCAACGGCAACCAATACAATACCATCCCGGCGCCTTATGTCATCCCAAGCTATGGGACCACACGGAACGACCAGGACTCCTACCAGTGCGACGACTATGGTAACGCCCGGCTGCTCAACTCCTGGTTCTGGGGTATCAACGACTCGGCGACCCAAATGCTCACCCTGACCTGTATCAGCGTGTCCGGCACGGTATGGCACGATGTAGACGGCAGCGCCAAAGGCACATTTACAAATATTCAAACCGATAACGAAACCGGCGCCAATGCCGGCGGAGCCATCTATGCCAACCTCGTGGATCCCGTTACCAATACCGTACTCTCTTCCATGGCCGTGAATGCGGACGGGACCTTCATCCTGTATAACTGTCCTGCCAACTCCAACGGCATGAAGATCTATCTCACCACGACCCAGGGTACTATCGGCAACACAGTTCCTTCCGCTGCCATACCCGCAAATTGGACGAACACTTCGCCGATGATCCGGTCCTTTAGCTCCGGCACGACGCCTCTCTATAACCAGGACTTCGGTATCGAGCAGCCGCCCGCCTCGTATGATCAGAACTATACGATCGCGATGCCTGTTCAAAATAGCTTGCTGACCCTGAATGGCGTCGGCACTATCGCCTCGCCCGGACCACTCACCGGGTCGGACCCCGAAGACGGCAGCCTGGGCAGCGGCAAATCGGTGGTCATTACTTCGGTACCCGCCAATGAACAGCTGTATTACAACGGCATGTTGCTGACGAATAATTATATTATCCCGAACTACAACCCGGCCTACCTGCAGGTCATGTTCACCACGATCAATTCGGTGGTCAGCACCTCGTTCAGCTATGCATATCTCGATGCCGCGAGCATAGAATCCGCGCCGGCTACCTATACGATCAATATGTCCGTGGTTCTCGAGGCCACCCTGTCTTCTTTCACCGGTGTGGCCACCGATGCCGGCAACGTATTGAACTGGACTTCGCAGACCGAGAGCAGGGGCACGACCTTTACCATCTGCCGCTCGCTGGATGGGATCGATTTTGAACCTATCGGTCATGTCGCCGGCTCCGGTAATAACACAGCAGTAAATCATTCGTTCACGGACAATAGTCCCACCCCTAATACCGCTAATTACTACCGTTTGGAATGGACAGATGGAAAAGGCGGCGTGGCCTACAGTGATGTGGTCACCCTCACCAATTCCCGGATCAGCGGCCTCCTGGACGTATCACCTAACCCTTTCCATGACCAGGTGACGGCCCGGGTAAGTCTCTCACACGCACAGGGAGTGATCATCCGGCTGCTCGACAGCAAAGGCTCCGTCCTGCGCCAGGCTCGCTACCAGGGCAGCTCGGGCACGAACACCTTGGCGATCTATGGGTTGGCCCTGCCGCCTTCTGTCTACTTTGTTCAGATCGTTCTGGAAGACAAAGTCTTCGTCAGGAAGATGTTCAGCACCCGCTAACAAAATCCAAACCCGCATGAAAAACGCATTGCCTGTCCTGTTCGCGCTGGCGTTGTCATATAACGCTGCCGCACAAACGTACCCGAACAACGAATCGGTGACGTCTGCGGAGGTCGACAATATCCTGTTGGGTAACTATACCCCATCCGCGTATCGGGCCGCGACCGTCATCACCGACCCGGGTACCATCTCGGCCGGGCTCCTCAGCGACATCTCTCCCGATTCGCTGTCCGCCGATCTCTTTATGCTCAATTCCTTTGGGAACAGGAATATGTTCTCGGATACGACGTCTTCCACGTTCGGCATCGGCGCCGCGCGCAGGTGGATCTACAACAAGTTCCTCCAATACAGCGCCGCCAATGGAAGCCGGTTGCATGTCGGCTATCTGAAATTCAACTATCCGCCTTCCGCTTATAGAGGTTGTACGACCACCAGCAGCAATCCGACACATTACGATGTGCTGGCGGTGCTGCCCGGCAGCCAGACCGGCAATGCTTCCCTGCTGATCGTCGAAGGCCACATGGACAGCCGCAATGTCAGCAACTGCGACATCACCGGCAGCGCCCCGGGCATGGGGGACAATGCCACCGGCACTGCCCTTGTCATGGAAATGGCGCGTGTCTTGAGCAAATATACCTTTCGGAATACCATTGTCTTTGCCACCGTCACCGGGGAAGAGCAGGGGCTTATCGGCTCTACGGCATTGGCAAACTATCTTAGATCCAAAAATGTCCCGATCAAAGCCGTCAATAACAACGACGTCTCGGGGGGCGTATTCTGCGGTCATAGCTCTTCCGCCCCCAGCTGTCCGTTCTATGGCAACATCGACAGCACCGATCTGCGTGTCTTCTCGCTGGGCGATGTCAATTCCCCCAAAAAGCAATGGGCCCGCTATATCAAGCTGGAATACAAAGAGCAGTTGCAGTCCATCGTCCCCGTGCCTACAAATATCCAGATCATGGAAGCCGATGACCGGACCGGCAGGGGAGGGGATCACCAGCCCTTTACTAACAAGGGCTATACCGCCGTCCGGTTTACGCAGGCCAATGAGGACGGAAATGCCGGCAGCAGCTCCGCTACCTACCGCGACCGCCAGCACGACGTCCGGGACAGCCTCGGTCATTGGAATAGTACGACCCGTAGCTACGATTCCATTTACCTCAACACCGGCTATCTCGCCCGCAATACATTGGTCAACGCCAACTCGTTGGCTATGGTGGCATTGGCCCCCGATACCATCTCCATGTCGGGTACGCTCTGGACCAGGAATTCGATCCGGGTACAGTTCGCTTCGTCTTATACACCCGCACCGCCGGGCTACCGGGTGGCGGTCCGGTCGGCAAGCAACGATTGGGACACGGTCTATAGCGCCACCGGCCAGTCCCCCGCCGTCTTCACCATCCCTTACGGCAGTAATACTACATTTTATGTCAGCGCCGCCGCCGTCGATGCCAATGGTACCGAAAGCCAGTTCTCCACCGAATACACCCTATCGACCAGTATGATGCCGCTTTACCTGGCGCCCGACACGACCCGGCCACCGGCTACAACCCCTGGTGAGTATGGCATCCAGCTGATGCCCAACCGGCCCAATCCATTCGACGAGTCCACGATGGTCGCCATCACCTCGGGCACCGATGTTTTCGCCGACCGTACCTGCTTGCTGTTTACCACATTGGACGGCCGTGTGCTCAGCCGCATCCCCGTCCACCTGGCGAGGGGCCTCAACCAGGTCGTGTTCAACCATGGATATGGGGCGTCCGGCATGATTATCTGCTCGTTGGTCATCGACGGGCTGCCCGTTCAAAGCACCAAAATGATCTTTCGCAGCCACTAGGCATTTGAACCTTTTCTTTTGTAGATGAATATCTACAAATCCTTGTCCAGCGAAAATTATATTTGAATTCTAATAGGATAAGGTTTAATGGTTGATGGTTCTGATGAATCGGGTTGTTCACAGCCAGGATTCTTTATTAGTAGCCAACTTTAATTTGGTAACAGCAAGGACAAGCCGCTTTCCCAACAGGGGGGCGGTTTTTTCTTTTACCGCATCGCAGCGGCAGCCAATGTGCCAATAGGACCTGGTGGGTAAAATAATACCCGCTGCTGTGTTGTCCGCCAAGGTGCCGGATTGGCATAATATTTACCCATATCCGGTATGGCCATCCGAAAAAGAAACAGATTGTTCCTGCTGTCCGCTTTGGCTGCCATCGTACTGCTTGTCGTTGCCTGGCAGTTCTACAAATACTATTTTGTGCATAGAAAAATAGCCCGGGTACTCGAGGAAAAGACGAGGGGTCTCTATATTCTTCACTATGATCACCTGGCATTCGACGAGGTCGCCGGTATGCTGCATGTCGAGAACATAGATCTCAGGCCGGACACCGCCGTCTATCGGCAGCTGGTCAGGGAGAACAAGGAGCCGCACATGCTCTTGCAGCTACAGGTCGATTCCCTCGATATTACCGGGGTGAAGACGCCCAGGGGCCTTCTCGCCAAGGAGTTGGAAGGGGAAAAGGTGGAAGTGTCAGGCGCGCGGATCAGGATCATGGTCCAACAGTTTAAAAAGGATTCCTCCGTCTATAATCCTGCGCCCGACCTGAAAAGACAATTGCTGGGACGGCTGCTGAAAATAGCCATAGACAGCGTACAGATCAAAGATGCAACGGTCCTCGTGGGCAGCCTGGACAGCTCCGAAACATATTTTCGCGGTAATAAGGTATCCCTGCTGCTGTCGCATCTTTTCATAGACAGCAGTGCTCGACAGGACAGCACTGCCATCCTTTTTTCCCGTGACCTGGCGCTCGGCTGTAAAGCGCTGGAGCTGCCTGCCGGCAACAAAAAATATACAGTAGGGGTCGACAGCCTTCGGTTCACCAGCACGGACAATACCCTCCGGGTGGCGCAGGTGAAGATCGAGCCTCGCCTCTCGGAAGCTGCTTTCGCCGCCTCCTTTCCGCGGCAGAAGGACAGATATGACTTCCTGCTGAAGAACATCGCTCTTTGCCATCTCGATAGGAAGGCATTATGGCGCAAGACCATCCGGGCCGATAGCCTCGTCATTGGCGAAAGTGCGTTCCGTGTATACCGCGATATCTCCCGCCCGCCCGACACGACCAGCAAGGTGGGCAAATATCCGCAACAGCAGTTGATGCGTCTTCCATTCCCTCTTTCCATCGATAAGATCGTGTTCACCCACTCCTACATAGAGTACAAAGAGAAGAATGCCCGTAGCCACAGCGCCGGCAAGGTTCAATTCCATGACGTGCGGGCCACCATCCGCCATGTCACCAATAGACGGTCGGACCTGCACAACGACCGCCGCTGCATAGTGGACTTTCATGCCAGGTTCCTGGACAAGGCTCCCGTAAACGCCCGGCTCGTCATGTTTTTAAAGGACCCCAAAGGCAGGTTTACCATCGACGGCGGCTTCGGCAGCCTCGACGCCCGCTCGCTTAATCCGCTAACCGAGCCGATGGGGCTCACACGGCTGGACCATGGACAAATAAACCACCTGAAATTCGCCATCCGCGGCACGGATTCTGCCGGCGACGGCCAGGTCATACTGTCGTACAGGGATGTCAAGGTCTCGATGTTAAAAAAAGATCAGGACCGCGCCGGATTCGATAAAAAGCGACTCGCCAGCTTCTTTGCCAACCTCATGGTAAAGAATTCCAGCGGACCGGCCAACCGCGGTCCGGAAGAAGTCCATTTTCAGCGTATCTTGAACAAGTCGATGTTTAATCTCATTTGGAAGACCTTGTTCACCGGGATCAAAAAGTCCATAGGAATGAAATAGACAGATGGATACAAAGAAAAATAGATGGATGATCGTTTCCTCCGCATGGCAGGTGTTGCGGGCGGCTTACCGGCTATTCCGCCAAAACGACCCCATGCGCATGGCCGCGGCCACCTCCTTTTTCGTGAGCTTTGCCTTGCCGCCCATCCTCTATATCCTTATTGTCATCTTGGGTTTCCTGGGTAATCCCAGGATCATCCGTCATGATCTCTTCCAGCAGTTGAGCGTCGGCCTGGACAGGAACATCGCATTACAGGTGCGCGATGTAGTGAGGAATATACATCGGTTGCCCCTTAACTTCGGCATGCGCATCGGACTGTTCGCCTTTCTGCTTTTTGTCGCCACCACGCTTTTCGAGATCGTAAAGAATTCGATAAACCAGCTATGGAAGATCAGGCTGAAGGCGCGGCAGGGACTTGGCTTCCACCTTGTCAGCAGGATCCGCTCCGTTGGGATCATTCTCATGGCGGGCATACTCTTCTCCATTGTTCTGTTAGGCGATGCCGGTGGCTGGCTCCTGCCGTTGCAGATCAACGCTTTTTTGTATCGTCTCGTAATGCTCGTAGCCGTGATCATATGGTTTTTCTTGCTCCTGAAATATCTTTCTTACGGCCGTCCGCACACGAAACTGGCTTGGTCGGGCGCATTCTTTACAGCCCTGCTGTTTACCGCCGGGCAATTGCTGCTGCATCGTCTTTTGGATTATGACAACATGAAGGCCATCTATGGTACATCGACCTCCCTGGCGCTGCTGCTGCTGTTCGTATTCTACTGTTCTTTTATATTTTATTTCGGGGCTTGCTTCACCTGGGCGCTGGGGCAGCATTGCGGACGTCCGATCCTGCCATCCCGCCGCGCGGAAACATTCGGTGATCCGCGCTAAATTCGGCGCCCCCTTATTTTCCGAAAACCCCCAGATCCCAATTATCCTTCCACGGAATCGTCGGCGTATCATCCTGCCATTCTATAGGCAGCCACAGATAACGGCTATCCTTGAGATCCTTGGGATTCCAGCGGTCGGCGACAAAGATGAGATCGTCCTTTCGCTTTCCTCCCCGCAAAGGCAGCACGTAGGCCGACTGGCCGCCAAAAGTCCGATCGGCGTTTTCCCCCCTCATGGGCGTCGGATTTCGGCTCCAGGGCCCAAAAATAGACCGGGACGTATACAGGCTCGCCTTGTTGGGGGCCCAGCCCGTGCAAGCGCTGGTGATCAGGTAATAGACCCCCTTTCTCTTGAACAGCGCGGGAGCCTCCTGGTGATCCCGGGCGATCAGGCTATCGGCGGGCGTCACGGTAAGGTAGTCGTCCGACAGCCGGGCAATGCGCATGTCATAGTTTTCCCGGGAAGAATAGATGATATAGGCGGCGCCATCGTCATCGACGAACAACGTCATATCCCGCGACATATTCCCATTGGGACGGAAGCTCCTGACATACGTATAAGGTCCCTGTACGTTCTTGCTGACGCATACCGCGGCCCGGGCGGCGCTATAACCTCTCCCCTTCAGCTCCAGGTGGAACCACATCACATATTGCCTTGTCTTCTTATTGTATAACACCTTCGGCCGCTCCATCACACAGCCCGCCGCAATGTCGCTGGCCGTATCCGTGGACGGGGCCAAAGCCAGCGCTTTGAATTTCCAGTGGTAGAGATCCCTGGACGAATAAACATTCACTCCTTGTGATCCATGCATCCCCCTCTTCTCCCCGAACCAGTAATACCTGCCGTGGTCATAGAGGATACCGCCGCCATGCGCATTGATCACCTCTCCCTTGTCATCGTTCCATATCTTGCCGGGCGAGAACTGGGCACGGACGCTGGAAACCGTTAGTCCCGCAAGGAACATCAATAAAAACCGTGAAATTTGCATACTTCTGAATATTTAGGATAAGACGATCATCAAAGATCCTCTCAATGTGAACTTTCATCCTTAACGGCATCCTGCCAGTTATCCCACTCCGGCGTGGATGCATCATAACCATCATAACCAAAATTTTGCATGAGTTTCCCCTTGTTATTTCCAATAATGGCAGCATTGGGAATAGGATAATAAAGATTGTGCTTGTCCATGGTGTAGTTGAAGTTTTGTCCATTGGAAGTGATCGTCCCCTTGTTATACATGCCTCCGTCGAGCACCACTCGTTTGTACCAATAACTGCCGCCGGCTAGATCGGTACCCGACTGCTTATCGTAAGTATCCACGTTGTAAGTATTTCCCCATTCATCGGGCTTTCCGCTCAGCGCGAGACAGTACGATACCCGGCTCAGCTCCATGTGACGCCATTCTTCCAGGTACAACTCGCGGGCGCGTTCATCCATGATATCCCCGATCGTAACATTATTCGTATACAACTGTGAACAATGCGCCCTTATCCGCACGGCGTTTACATCATCCTTGGCCGTAGCATCGCCCAAATAGAATTTGGCTTCAGCCCGAAGCAGGTATGCTTCTGCCAGGCGATAGAGGTACCAGTCGGCATTGCCGCCATTGCTGGCGCCGTTGAATTGGGTGGCCGTCTGGTCGGCTTCTGCGACCACGTCATTCAAAAAGATCTTGTAATGCGGCCAATCGAACCAGTCGCGGATAGTATCGGTGCATAGCAGAGCGCCGGTACTAGGACTATGCAATTGAAAATTTTTCCCATACCACGAAGACCCCTTATGATTGTATTTAATAGAGTCCATCCTGCCCCAGTTCCCTACCTGGCTATTGTGGCGCAAATCCACGGTATCCTCCACCCCGTTGACCCTCCACATGGTGTGTTGCGCATAATAGGTGGGGCGCCAGGTGCCTATACCGCGGCCGACAGCCCTGAGAAAATCGAGATTTACATTGTAATTGCCGTTATTCCGCGCGTATGTCTCTCCTCCATTTTGCCCGTCCGGAGTTTTCAAAGTGCCTGTGCTGTTCCAGAAGGGGCCAAAAATACGCATCGTTGAGAACGGGATAAACGACAACGTCGTAGAACCCTCGTCGACCATCCCCATGATTACCTCCTTATTGGTAGGAATGAGCTTGTTTTCCGGGCGGTGCAGATCCCAGATCACATTGTCGGTAATGGGCCATGTCTTCGGTTCACCGCCGGGGTTGAATGTGCCGAACTTGGATGTCATCAGCGAATAACCCTCGGTGTTGATCAAAGCATCGCACTGCGCCTGGGCTTTTGCATATTGTCCCGTCGCCAAATAGCATTTTGCGAGCAGCATGCGGCAGCCTCCTTTGTTGACCATCCCGATGGTATTCATACTTGTTTGTTCAGGCACCCATTGCACCGCAAATTCCATATCCTTGGTGATCATATCCAAAATAGCCGCTTTTTTAGTGCTGCGGTAGTTTTGCTTTGGCGTCGATATGATCTGGGTGACCAATGGCACGTCCCCGAACTCGAAAACCAGTTGCATATAACCAAAGGCGCGGTGAAAGTAGGCCCTGCCTATATAGGCATTTTTCGTTGCCGAATCCAAACCGGACACCTGGTCGATATACGTTAATATGGTATTGGCATATTTGATGGCGTTGTACGTTTCATCCCAGAAATAGCCGATATATCCGCCATCGTTGGCTGTCGTATGATACCCGCCTATCGGGGTCAACCCCGTAGCGATCTGAAAATTCGGATCACTTGGAGATACGTCTGTTTTCCCGTAAACGGCCAGGTCGGAAAACTGGTATTCTGTACCTATGGGAACTGAATTGCTGACGGCCGAGTAATAGGTCCAATAGGTACGGATATGCCTGTCGCACTCTGCCAGCACCGCCTGTAAGCCGGATTCGGTAGTAAATGTGGTTGATGGGGCGAAGATGGATAGCGGATCAGGTTTCAGAAAGGATCTTTTGCAACTGCTTAAAAATACCAACCCGCATACTGCGGCTATCAGGCCTATCTTTCTGTTTTTATATAGTGTAGTCATTTTATTAATATTTATATAGTCGAAAAGTTTAGAGGCTCACATTCAATCCAAGCTGAAAAATTCGTGTTCCCCACGTGCCCGTTTCCGGATCGCCATAGATCCAGTGTTTGTCTGCTTTCCAAACGGCTACGTTATGTATGGAGCCATAAATCTTCGCGTTCTTTATCTCTAATATTCTCAACAGGTTAGCAGAAAAATTATATCCGAACGAGATATATTCCAGGCGGATAAAGGAACGGTCATAGAGTTTTCCGACACCGGTAAGGCCGGCGGGTCCCTGGGCATTCAAACGGCCGTAATTGTTGGTAGGATTGTCCAGCGTCCAATACGGCTTGACAAACGTGTTCATGCCATAAGTCACCATCGAGCCTGCATTATCCTGGTTGAGATAGCGGGAATCGAGGCTCTTGTGCCCGGAATACGAATAAATGCTGACCGAGAGATCCCAGTTTTTGAAAAACGTGAAGTCGTTTCGCATTGCCCAGTTGATAGGAGGTGCGGTTTGTCCCATAAAGACCTTGTCGCTGTTGTTATATACAGGGGTATTGGGACCGTTGGCATTTACTTTATCGTCGGCGGTATAGACGTTTGCCACTATGGGGTCGCCCGGTCTTTCTCCATATCTCTTGGCGTCGTCGGCCTGGTTCTTTTGCCAGATACCCGTGACCTTGTAATTCCAGATGGCGCTGATGGGCTTGCCGATAAACCAGCCGTTGGTCTGGTCGTCCATTTCCTTTTGACCGATCACATTTCCATTGGCATCCAGCACGCTTTGGTAGGTATAATACAGGTGCACTATCCTGTTCTGATTGTAGGAGAAATTCAGGACAGTATGCCATTCAAGGACATTATTTTTGATATTCAGCGAATTGATGGATACTTCGATCCCTCTGTTGGAAACTTCGCCGAGATTGGTAGTGATGCTGCTGAATCCCGAGAATCCCGGCAAGGTCTGGTTCATGATCATATCGTTGGTATTCTTCCTGTAATAGTCGATACTTCCCGATAAACGATTGTTGAAAAATCCATAGTCCAACCCGACGTTATACGCCGCCGTTTTTTCCCATTGCAGATTCGGATTGGCCATCCGGCGGATCGATAGGTATTGATATTGTTGCAAGGTGGAACCCACGATATATCCCTGTGTGGCGCCTACCCCTGAACCAAGGTTCGCCAGGGCTATGTAAGGGTCTGCCAATTGACGGTTGCCGTTTTGTCCCCAGGAGACGCGTAATTTACCCATGTTCATCGGTTTCCAATGAAACCAGCGTTCGTTGGAAAAAGACCATGCAGCGGCAAAGGAGGGGAAGGTAGCATACGGGTTGTTTGCGCCGAAAGCCGAATAGCCGTCCCGGCGAATCGTAGCAGTCAGCATATAGCGATTGTCGTAGGAATAGAAGGCGCGTGCAAACAAAGCGTCCGCCGTTTGGTGCGTATCATTGGTTGAAAATTGACTATAGCTGATGGTAGCATTTTGCGTATTATGAAAACCCAGTGCATCGGTGGGTAGTATATCCCGGGCATTGGTGATATCGGACCAGTACTTTTCCGATTCCGCTTCTTGTCCGAGCGTCACCATGATACGGTGTTTTTGAGCAATATCATAATTCCAGTTGATCATATTGTCTATGGTATAGTCGAATTCCTTGGACCATCCGCGGTCGACGCCGCGCGTGGTGGGGCTGGAACCGGGGAGTTCCGACGACATGAAATAGCGGTTGTCATACCATTGATAGCGCGGGGCCGCGCTGAACGTATAGGTAATATTAAAAGGCAATGTGATCTTGCCGTTGAAAATAGTATTCAGCACCGTATAGCCCTTTTCCAGCGCGAGATATTGTTTGTCGAAATCGAAGTTGTCGCCCTTATTCCCGTTTTGCGACCCCATCGGATACTGCGCTAAAGTGCCGTCACTGTTTCGATAACTGGAGTAGGGGCTGTTCCATAGCGGATTGGCGTCATAATAGTTGGTGGCCATATCCGGTTCGATGTCGCCGTCGCTGCGATCCTGGAAGTTCACATTGGCGCCTATTTCCAGCCAGTTGGTTACCTTCCCCTGGAGTTTCATATTTGAACGTACAGCCGTGAATCGGTTGCCTTCCACCGCGCCATTGTTGTACAGGTATCCGAGCGACAGGTAATAATTCATCCGGTCGCTGGCGCCCGATACGCTGACATCGGCATCCCGGTTGAATCCTGTCCCGAAGGTGTGCTTGAACCAGTCGAACGTATTGCGGGCGAGATAATTCGTTAGTGCGGTATTAGCCAGTCCCAAACGCTTGGCGTAGATACTGGAATCCGATTCGCCTGCCACATTCGTGGTGTATGCCCGCCATTGATCTAACGTGATACCGTATTGGCTTAGACTATTGGGATCATCGTAATAGCCAGCCTTCGTAGTGCCGGTTTGATACGCTTCATACGCGCCGGTGGCAGGATTTACGCCATAGGTTTGCGCTTTGTACCAATCCTGGCGGTATTTTATATACCCTGATGGCGAATAGACCTTATTATAGCCGACTTCATTTACGGCGCCTCCGTTCAAGATGACGTTTACGACCGGTTTACCGATATGCCCTTTCTTGGTGGTAACGATAATAACCCCGCTTGCCGATCTTGATCCATAAATGGCGGCTGCCGAGGCATCTTTGAGCACATCGATCTGCGCTATATCCGCGGGGTTTATTTCCGATAATACACCGTTGAAGATCATCCCGTCGAGTACGATCAGTGGGGAATTATGGCCGTCGTCGGTGTATACCGAATTTTGACCCCGTATCTGTAATGACGCATTGCTGTTTGCCGATGGGTCATAGCCCACCGATAACCCCGGGGTCCCCCGCAGAATGTCCTGAACCGTATTGGGGTTTGAATTGGCGATCTGGGCGGGGCGTATCTGGTAGATCGAACCCGTCAGATCTTTCTTCTGCATCGTTCCATAGCCTATGACTACCGCATCGGTCAACGCCTGGGATCCTCCGTCGGTCAATATAATATGGAATACAGACCGGCCCCTGGCCGCTACCGTCTGCGATTGGTAGCCGATGATCGAGAAGTTCAGGCTGTCGATAACATTTACTTTCAATACGAACTTACCGTTATTGTCCGTGGTCGTACCTGTTCCTCCGGGCGAAGCAGTGATCGATACCCTGGAGAGCGGTTCGTTATGGCTGTTGACAACCCTGCCCTGGATCGTTTTAATCGTTTGGGCCGCGGTACGATTAACAAAAAATGCGAGCATCGATAATGCAATTAATCTGCTGGCCCATCGAATCCCGCCGGCATATCTTGCACGAAATAGAAGCATAGTAATACTTTTTCTCATATAGCAATTTTTAATTCAGTCGATCTGAATAAAATTACCAGTCTGTTCCCCCAGGGGGGATGTTCTATTTCGCAAAAAAAGGGGGGTAAATCAGTAAAAATGAAAAATTAGCCTCATTCGCTGCGGAGGGAATTAACGGGGTTAGCGAGGGCCGCCCGGATGGTCTGGATACTCACCGTCAATAGTGCAATGGCGAGGGCGACCGCGCCGGCTACGAGGAAGATCCACCAGCTGATCTCCGTACGATAGGCAAACGTCTCCAGCCATTTGGACATGGCCCACCACGCGACGGGGAAGGCGATGAGCGCAGCGATCACGACAAGCATCGTGAAGTCCTTGCTGAGGAGGCCGACGATGCTGGTAACCCGGGCGCCGAGGACCTTGCGGACCCCGATCTCCTTGGTGCGTTGTTCGGCCGCATAGGTAACGAGGCCGAAGAGCCCGAGACAGGCGATGACGATGGCGAAGACGGCGAAGGTGGTGAAGACCCGGCCGGTCTGCTGCTCGGCGTGATACAATTTATCAAAGTCGTTGTTCATGAACGTGTAGCTGAAGGGCAGTCCCGGCTTGGCGGCATGGAAGGTACTTTCTACCTGCCGGACGAGACGGAACACATCATTCGTGTGGAAGCGGACGGCCACGCTGCCCCTGTTAAACGTGTTGACCATCATGACAAGAGGACGTATCTTATCATGCATGGAGTTATAGTTGAAATCCTTTACAACGCCGATGACATGGAAGGCGAGAGGCTTCATGTGATCCAATTGGTTGGGCTTGAGCTCATCCGCCCGGTTGTAGAGGAGCATATTGAGCGGGTCTTTGGCGCCGAACATCGCTACGGCGGCTTCATTGAGGATGATGGCGGTGGAGTCGGTAGGAAATTGCGCGAGGTCGAAGTTGCGGCCTTTGACGATCTGCATGCCGAGGGTGGGAATATAGTGGTCGTCGACACGGAGCGTGGTCATGAAGGTCGCCTTCCTGACGTCGAACGAGGCGTTCCCGAACCAACCTGGCATTTGGTACTGGCTGCCGCCGACGGTTGGGAGGTCGCCGGTGACGGTGGCGTCGGTGACCCCGGCAAGGGTGAGCAGGTTCTGGCGAAGATTGGCCGCACCATCCTGGCCGAGCGGCCAGGTCCCATGGATGACGAGTACCTGGTCCCGGTTAAAGCCAACTTCCTTATTTCGGATATAGTGCAGCTGGCGATAGATGACGAGGGTGCTGACGATGAGGCCAATAGAAATAAAAAATTGGAAGACCACCAGGCTGCTACGGAGCCAGCCGCTCTTGAAGCCTGCGGCTATCTTCCCTTTTAATACATGGATCGGCTGAAAGGAGGAAAGATAGAAAGCGGGGTAGCTGCCGGCGAGACAGCCGACCAACAGTACCAGGCCGATGAGGATAAGCAGGAACCGGCCGCTGAAGAGGATGTCGGGATGGAGTGATTTGCCGGCAAGCTGGTTGAACATCGGCAGCAGCAGGACGGCGATGCCCAGGGCGAGGACGAGGGAGAAGAGGCTGAGCAGGATGGACTCGGTGAGGAACTGGAGGATGAGGTGTCCTTTTGTCGAGCCGGCGACCTTGCGGATGCCTACTTCCTTGGCGCGTTGTGCAGAGCGGGCGGTGCTGAGGTTCATGAAATTGACGCAGGCGATCAGCAGGATGAGCACGGCGATGACGGAGAAGATGTATACGAACTGGATATTGCTGTTGGCTTCGATCTCGCTGGACTTATTGGAATGGAGGTGCACGTCGGTGAGGGGGAAGACCTGGCAGCCGACATGATTACCCGCTTTCTCGAGGTCGGCCTCCGAACTGTGGACCATTTCCTGGAGGGCCCTGCCGATATGGAGGTTGACGATCTCGTCTACATCCTTCTGGACCTCGGCTCGCGTGGTGCCGGGTTGGGCGAGGATATAGGTATAATAATTACTGCTTAGCCAGTCGTTGTCGTCGGGGTCATTGAAGGTGTTGACTTCGCGGAGTGGGCGGATGAAGCTGAAATGGAACTGGGACTGTTCCGGCATGTCCCGGATGACCCCGGTGATCTTGAGGAGAGTATTGTCGGAACCCACCTCCAGTGTGCGGCCGATGACATCGGTGCTGTTGAAATAGCGGCGGGCGGCGCTTTCATCAATGACGATGGAGTGCGGGTTGTCGAGGGCGGTATTGGGGTCGCCGGCGATCATGGGCAGGGTGAAGACCTTGAAGATCGTCGAGTCGGCGAAGGTAAAGCGATGGTCGAGGACGTGGTCGTTGCCCTTCCTTACGAGCAGGTCGCCCGGGTTGCGGAATCGGACCATCTGCTGGATCTTCGGATAGGAAGCGACGAGAGTGGGACCGAAAAATTTGGAGGTGGTGGCGGCGGTGTACCGGGTGTTATTGATGTAGCTATCCTCGTCGATCCGATAGATGCGGTCGGCGTTGACGTTGTAGCGGTCGTAGCTGAGTTCGTCGGTCACGTACAGGACGATCAGCAGGCAGACGCCGAGCCCGGCGGCGAGACCCAGGGCGTTGAGGGCGGTAAAGCCCTTGCTTTTCCTGAGGCTGCGGAAGGCGATCTTGAGATAGTTGCGGAACATGGGATGGTCGGGTTTTATGACGAGTTAGGCGGCCAGATCATCCGGATGATCCCAAAAAAGTGCCGGGTTCATAAAGTCTTGAAGACCAATCTTCTGCCAAACCCGCCAGCGACCATAATGTTCGGTTTCGATACAGCGGTCGTGCAGAAACGAGCATTGGCCAGGGCATGCGGAAAATTTGTAAAATCCGCGTTGTCCTAATTACTCGATATTTTCAATATTTTTACTCATCACATTGAGTAATTTGTAAAATATGTTTGAACGCTCTCATTTGTAACTTGTTACGAAGGTGTAAACGGCAGCCATCTGCCGATCTGTTCGGAATGTCGGTGACCTGAGGGGGCGTATTATGTCAATTGAACCACCGTGAAAACCATCTTTCCAACCAACCTGGAGATTCTCTCTTTTTGCGATGCCGCTCGGCTACCTCGTCTGTTGACCGGCCCAGTTGTCTCGTAGCATTGTACGCAACAAGATATCGCTTGTCAAAGGCTTATTCTTCCAGGGCAATATCTACCATTTCCGCATCGCCGGTTATTTGAAAGATGGCAAAGGCGACTTTGATCTTCATGTCCAACTGGCATTTTTCCAGAAGAGCGCGCAGAACGGGCAATGCCTTCTTCGAGCGGAGGTGTCCGAGACCCAATATTGGCCAGGAATCCTTAGTACTCGCAGCCTTGATCAATTGATCTTCAGCCAATACTCGCTCTTCGGAGGATAGCCGGTTCAGCAAGTCCAATGGTACGCCGTCTTTCCGCTGGGACCAGGTATTCGCGTGCAAAAAATCGCGTTGAAAATATTCAAAAGCTGCAGACATAGTTTTTAGCACTTCGGCGCATTTTCGGCAAAAACGAGGTATCCCGTAGTTTAAAAATAGCACTTGATTCTAAATTATGAGATCGAAGACCTATTCGGAACAAAGGTGGATGTTGTTCCAAAACGATCGATCAAACCCGTTTACCTCTCTTCGGTCGAAAAGGACATATTATATGTCTAAACGCACTCCATCGATTGTTGTGAATGATATTCTGCGATGTATCGAGCACATCTAAAGATATACCGTCAATCTTTCTTTCGATGAGTTTTCCAATAATTTCATGGTGATCGAAGCCTGTTTGTATAACATTCAAGTAATCGGTGAGGCTGTCAATCAGCTTGCCGATGATGTGAAAAATGCAAACCCGCAAATTCCATGGATAAAACGCCTGCAGGCGATGGGGGTTGAAAAGTACAAGGAGGGCTTTAAAGTGCAGTTGCACAAAGATGCATTGCTGATCCCCTATGACTGGAAAAAGCAGAAGGTCGTATTCGTCAATTCCATGAGCGATCTATTCCATCCAGATGTGCCCCTCGATTTCATTCAGAAAGTGTTCAAGGTGATGAACGAGAACCCCCAACATACCTTCTAGGTGCTCACCAAGCGCGCAGAAAGATTATTGAAACTTCATGGCGAATTTAAATGGTCGCACAACATCTGGATGGGTGTTTCGGTGGAAAACAAGAAAGTCATG
>DASZOW010000124.1:0-2470 GCA_035550615.1 Puia sp. | reverse complement strand
CTCATAAAGGAGCTGGCTACATAGGGTCTGTCGTTGACGTATTGTTCGAGGGCGAATTCATTCCCGGCGGGTCCGCTGCGTCTGACCAGCCCCACAGGGTCGATGTCCAGCAACAGGCTGATCGTACATTTTTCTTCTGAGACTTCGGGATAAAAAATATGCGCAATGCCTGCCGAGATCTCCACTTGTTGAACCTTATCGGGATGTTTGTGCAAGATATAGCTCAGGTCGGATGCGGGACGGCGGGTCGTCGTAATTGAGAGTAACATAACGCCGCGAAAATACGGATTATTTGAAATAGGCGGTGGTGGCGGCGGTCAATAAGCTCTTTGCGTTGGCCATGGCTTCTTCTAATAACATACCCCTGGGAGTGATCGTGCGGATAGCGGCCAGATGGAGCGGGCCAGGGTCGGTGACTTCGCTGACGCCGCAAAAGGCGATGGCAGGGATCTGGTGTTGCGCGGCCATGCCGGCTATTTCGCTGACGACCTTGCCGTATTCTGTCTGCCGGTCGATCTTTCCTTCGCCCGTGATGACGAGGTCGGCGTGCGACAGTTTGTCTTTTATGTCTGAGCTGTCTATGACCAGCTCGACGCCTTTGGCGAGGCGAACGTCGAAGAAGCCCATGAGTCCTGTCGCTATGCCGCCGGCAGCGCCGGCGCCGGGGATGCCCGCTACGTCTTTTTTCAGCAGACCGGCGAAATGCCGTAAGCCTTTGTCCAGCTGAATGACGGCTTCGGGTGTGGCGCCTTTTTGCGGCGCATAGATATACGCGGCGCCCTGCTCGCCGTATAGAACATTTTGCACGTCACAGGCAATGGTGAATTTTATATCGGGAAGCGTGGCCGGGGGAATGATGTGGTGGATCTGGATAAGATTGCCGCCGATGGGTTGTATGGGGTGGTCTGCCTGGTCAATGAATTGAAAGCCCAATGCCGCCAGGATACCGATACCCGCGTCGTTGGTAGCGCTGCCGCCGAGTCCGAGGATGATCTTTTTGGCGCCGGCGTCGATGGCGGCCCGGATCATGCGGCCTGTGCCGTAGGTGGATGTTTGCAGAGGGTCCCTTTGTTTTTCCTGTAGCAAGACCAGTCCGCTGGCAGAAGCCATTTCTATGATAGCGGTGTCGTCTTTTAGTTCGAAGGTGGTGGCGAGGGGCCGGCCGAGAGGGTCTTCGGTGGGACAGGTGATCGTTTTGGTGTGCCGGTAGTGTTTCATCACGGCGGCAAATCCATCTCCCCCATCGGCCATGGGGAATTCGAAAATTTCGGCGGCAGGGTCGATGGCTCTTACACCGGTGGCGATAGCGTTGCAGGCTTCGAAACTGGTGAGACTTCCTTTAAACTTATCCGGCGCGATGAGGACCTTCATAAGGGGGAATGTACTAACTTTAAAATAAAAAATGAGCAACCGGGGGCTGCTTTTTATTCCCGATATAAGCGGGTTTACCAGGTTTGTCCACCAGACGGATATCGAACATAGCCGGCTGATCATCCAGGAGCTGCTGGAGACGTTGATCAATACGAATCAAATCGGGCTGGAGATCTCGGAGATCGAAGGGGATGCGATCCTGTTCTATAAGTTCGGGGACGTGCCGGACCTGGCGCTTTTGTACAAGCAGGTGGAGCGTATGTTCTGCGAGTTCCACAAACAGCTGATCGCATATGCCCATACCCGTTTTTGTCAATGCAAGGCCTGCGTATCGTCGATAGACCTGACCTTGAAGGTGATCACGCATTATGGGGAGTTCACGGGGTACAATGTCAAGAATTTTTCCAAACTCATCGGAAAGGATATTATCGTCGCTCATCAATTGCTTAAAAACGACATCATGCTGCACGAGTACTGGCTGGTTACAAAAAGTCTGACAAAGGATCAGCCGCCGGCGGATCTGACCCAATGGATGAAATGGAATAGCAGCAGCAAGCAAACGGAGACGGGCGAGATCCCCTTCCACTATACCCAGCTCAGCGAGCTAAAGAACGGGGTAAAGCTCGATCCCTCTCCCCAGCTGGAATTATCCAATAAAGCAAAAGTGCTTTCCTTTACGAGAGAGTATGGCACGGATATGATCACGTTGTTCCATGCCGTGGGGGATCATAGTTTTCGGCCCCGCTGGCAGGAGGGTGTGCGTTCCGTGGATGAAGTGCATCATTTCCTGCCCCGGGTAGGGACCCGGAGCCGGGTGGTGTTGGAGGATGGCCAGGAAATGTTGTATACCAGCAGCTATTCCTATGGCGAGGATTGGCTGGAGTTTAGCGAAACGGATGAAAATAAACAAAATGCCACTTATTTTACGTTGGTGAAGACCGGTCCTGAACGGACCAGGTTGACTATCGACATATACATAAAAAAGACCATTTTTGGGCCGCTGCTGTTCAGACTGACCAAAAAAGGGGAGATAACAGCTGCTTATCAGCGGTCTATGGAGCGTCTGGAGCAACTGATCCGGGAAATACCGAGCTTTGCC
>DASZOW010000123.1:0-2911 GCA_035550615.1 Puia sp. | reverse complement strand
TTTAGGTCACAAACCTACGATGTACGAAGGTCTTAGTAAATTATTTGTTAAACTGGTGTGATGGTATAGAAATTGAACGACCCGTCACGTTAATTTAGGGCAACGATCCAAAAATTTATCAAATGAGAGCAAAACAAGTAGTATCAGTTATGCTGATCAGTGCGGCGACTGCTTTGGCTACCATGTGGGGTTATCATCATTTTACCTCTGACAAAACATATTTTTATTCCCAGCAGGATTCCGGCAGGATTCCCGCCAACTACGCCAAATTCTTCGAAGGCCGGTACAAGGATGCATCGGCTCCCAATGATAATCCGCCCGGAGATTTTGTCGATGCGGCTAGCGCGGCGATCCCGGCCACAGTCCATATCAAGACCAAGACGATTCGTACGGTCAGCAATAATTTACCGAGACATAATCCTTTCTCCGATCTCTTTGGGATCGACCCGGACGATTTCTTTGGCAATGGCAACGGGATGCGTTCCCTGCCCGAGATGGCATCTGGTTCGGGCGTCATCATCAGCAATGATGGTTATATCGTCACGAATAATCACGTGGTGGACGGAGCCGATGAGGTGGACGTAACATTGAGCAACCGGAAATCTTTCAAGGCCAAGGTCGTCGGCACCGATCCCAGCAGCGATCTGGCCGTTGTCAAGATCGACGCCCAGAATCTTCCTTTTCTGCTGTATGGCAATTCCGACGACGTCAAGGTTGGACAATGGGTCCTGGCCGTAGGTTATCCGCTGACGCTCGAGACCACGGTAACGGCCGGTATCGTGAGCGCCAAAGGCAGAACGCTCGACATCAACAGACGGCAAAGCCAGAGCCCGGTGGAATCCTTTATTCAGACGGATGCGGCAGTGAATCCCGGTAATAGCGGCGGCCCACTGATCAATACCGCCGGCCAGCTCGTAGGCATCAACTCGGCTATCGCGTCCCCCACGGGCAGCTATGCCGGCTATTCCTTTACGATACCCGTGAACATCGTCAAGAAGGTCGTCAACGATATCATCAAGTTCGGTACGTCCCAACGCGCTTATCTGGGTATCCAATATCCCAACGATAACCTCAGCGAGGATCAAAAGAGAGAAAATGGCATTAAAGATGGCGATGGCGTATATGTCTGGGTCGTCAGCCCCGATGGTCCTGCCTCACATGCGGGCCTGAAGGTCGGTGACGTCATCACCAGGATCAATGGTCAGGAGATCCAGACAGGCGCCGAGATGGTCGGCAAGATCGCCACCTTTAGTCCCGGCGACAAGATCAAGCTTACCTATAAGCGTGATGGCAAGGAATACACCGTTCCCGTTACGCTGAGCAACAGTTCCAGCAGTACCAGCACTTCGATCGTTAAGAACTCGATCATGGACCGGTTGGGCGCTCAGCTGGAAACATTGTCTAAAAAAGATGCCGCCAACCTCGATCTCAAAGGAGGTGTGGTAGTCAAGACCATTACCGAAAACGGCTTGATGGATAAGTCGAGGGTGCAGGAAGGGTTCATTATCCTGAAGGCTAACGGCAACGATGTAAAGACCGTGGAAGAATTTCAGAATGTGCTTAACAAGGCCGGAACCGGTACGGTGAAGCTGGAAGGCGTATTCCCGGGTTATGAAGGCGTCTATACATATTCGTTGAAGTTGTCTTCGGGCGATTAGCCCCTTCGGCTAGCCGGCCGAAGGCCGGCTCTGTTTCTCCAACACCATGTATTGCCAGGGTTGGAAGGAGAGGGTTGTGAGATTTGACAGATCCATCCATGCGCCCGTAAAGACCTCGCGGTAGGCGCCCTGCAGCAGCAGTTCGGAAAGGGAAAGGGCGAGCGGACGAGCGGAAAGATTGAGGATGACTACCACCTGGTCGTCGCCGGCGCGGCGTGCAAAAGCAAAACAGCGGTCATCCGCGCTGGTATTGAGGCGGTGGATGGTCGTTGCCGGATCGGCAGACCGGAGCGCCGGGTTCGTCTTGCGAAGCGTCAGCAGGGTGCGGAAGAATCCATGCAGATCATAATGCCCCGTCCATTCTATCGGGTCTTTGTCGAAGAATCTAAGCCGCTTGAAATTCGGCATCTCCTGGCCGCTGTAGATCAGCGGCAGGCCATTCCAGGTGCAGCACAGGACGGCAAAGGCTTTGGCCATGTCGCCCATCCTTTCATACTCACTGCCGCTATGCGAATTCTCGTCGTGATTGGTTGTAAAATAGACCCGTAGCCCGTTTTGCGGGAACATCGTATCATAATAATCCAGCACTTCGTCAAGCCCATGGAGCGGGGACTCGCCGCGCCAGACAGCTTCCATTTTATGCAGGAACTTCCAGGTATAGGTAGCATCGAACACCTCATGATAAGCGATCTCCTCGCATTCGCCCAGCCAGAAAAGCGGCTTGACCTTATCGAGCGCCTCCCGCGCCTGCCGCCAGAAATCCAGCGGGACCAGCATGGCCATATCGCAGCGGAACCCATCGATGCCGCTTTGCTCGATCCAGAAACGCATGACGTCGATCATGGCGGCGCGCAGCTCAGTGTTATCATAATTCAGGTCGATGACATCGGCCCAGCCATGCGCATCGTAAAATTGCCCTTCCGCATTACGGCGGTAATATTCGGGATGCTCCCGGGTCCACCGATGATCCCAGCCCGTATGATTGGCCACGATATCGATGAGGACCTTGAATCCCAGGGCGTGCGCTTTTTGCACGAACGCCTTGAAATCTTCCAGCGTCCCATATTCCGGGTTAATGGCGGTATAGTCTGAACAGGCATAGTAGCTGCCGAGACTGCCCAGCCGCTTCTCGATACTGATAGGGGTGATAGGCATGAACCAGAGGATCTCGATCCCCATATCCCTCAGGCGGGGCATTTCCCTGACAAATGCGTTAAAAGACCCTTCAGGAGTATATTGTCGCAAATTGACCT